>JALYIW010000175.1 GCA_030775625.1 Pseudomonadota bacterium
TGAAGGCCCTCGTTTGGGATTCCGACGATAAGGATGCGGAATGGCGGGTGCTCGAGGTGACTGCCGATTTGGCCGATAAACTCCACATCACCACGCCGAGCGACCGGCAGCTGCTGGAGAGCGTCCAGCAATTCCGCACGGAATTGGTGGACACCTGTCTGGAACAGGATGATGTGGCCATGGAGGACTTTCTCACCAACGGAACCGTTCCAACAGCCGCCATATTGCGTGCCTGCCTGCGCAAGGGTACCTTGAATTCCTCGTTCACTCCGGTGCTGTGCGGCTCGTCGTATAAAAACAAGGGCGTTCAGCAGGTTTTGGACGCGGTCGTCGATTACCTTCCCGCGCCCACCGACGTGCCTTCCATCAAGACTGTCGACGCGGACGGGGAACCCATCGGGGAACGCGCGACTTCGGACGATGAGCCCTTCTCCGCTCTGGCATTCAAAGTCATCAACGATGCCTATGGGGCGCTGACCTTCATCCGGGTGTATTCAGGCGTCCTCACCAAGGGCGCGTCGGTGCTCAATTCGACTCGCGGCAAACGCGAGAAAATCGGCCGCATGGTCGAAATGTTCGCGAAGGAAGCCAATCCGGTGGAAGAAGCGCGGGCCGGCGATATCATTGCGCTGGTTTCGCTCGCCGATACGGAAACCGGCGACACCTTGTGCGACGCCGCCAAGCCAGTGGTGCTGGAGCGCATGCGTTTTCCGGAGCCGGTCATCAGCGTGTCGGTCAAATCCAAGAACAAGCCGGAACAGGAAAAATTCAGCACCGCTCTCGGTAAGATGGTTCGCGCGGACCCGTCGCTGCATTTGGAAACCGACCGGGAAACGGGCCAGACTATTCTGCGCGGAATGGGTGAACTTCATCTCGAAGTCACGCTCGACCGCATGCGAACCGAGTTCGGGGTCGAAGGCATCATGGGCGAACCGCAGGTTGCCTATAGAGAAACTCTGACCAAAAAAATTACGGAACAATACATCCACAAGAAGCAAACCGGCGGTTCGGGTCAGTTCGCCGAAGTCTGGATCGTGTTCGAACCCTTGGAGCGCAGCGCCGGATTCGAGTTCGTCGACAAAACCGTCGGCGGCTCCGTGCCCAAGGAGTTCGTACCCGCCGTCGAGAAAGGTCTGAAGATGCAGAAGGAAGACGGTGTACTCGCGCACTATCCGACGGTGGATTTCCGGGCGACGCTAATCGACGGCAGCTACCACGACGTCGACTCGAACGCGCTGACCTTCGAGATTGCCGCAAAGGCTGCGTTCCGCGAAGGCATCCGCAAAGCATCGCCCATCCTGCTGGAACCGGTCATGAAGGTTGAGACCGTGACGCCCGGAGACTATCTTGGCGACGTGATCGGCGACATCAACCGCCGGCGCGGCACCATCCAAGATCAACTCGAGCGCGGTACCAACATCGCCGTCGTTGCGGTCGTGCCCCTGTCGGAAATGTTCGGCTACATCGGTCAATTGCGCGGCATGACCAGCGGTCGCGCTTCCTACACGATGGAGTTCTCGCATTACGAGCCTGTGCCGCGTCAAGTCGCCGATGAGGTGATCGCCGACGTGGCCAAGGCCAAAGCCGCGGCGCTGGCATGAGGGCGGGAGGCACCGAATGGATGTTCGGTGCCTGCGGCGCGGCCTTTGAACACGTTTTTTCGGCCTGCGACCAATTTCTTCTTTACACATCTGCGGCGCCGCACTATCTTGCCGCTCGTCATCGGTTGCAAAGGTTGTTCCTGTGAGTCGTCGCATGAGTGGTAGTCAGCGCTGCGTCAGCAGCCGCCGCACTTTGACTCGATAACGCTTTAGGGACTCGAAGCGTCGTCCCGCCGAGTGCGGGAGGCGCGATTTGGCTCGAATCATTCGATTCGCCGCCATAGAACCGCCGATTTCCGCCCAGTCGCCCCCGGAACTTCACGTCCGACTTTGGAGATTGGCGATGGTTAAACTGCTCAAGAGCATTACGGAAGATCCGCGGGTCAAACAATTGGGCCCCGGTCTGATCACGGGTGCTGCCGACGATGATCCGAGCGGGATCGCCACTTATTCGCAAGCCGGGGCACAGTTTGGATACAGCATGCTGTGGACCGTGCTGTTCACCTATCCGCTGATGGTTGGCATTCAAATGGTCAGCGCACGCCTGGGCTGCATCACCGGGCGCGGTCTCGCGGCAAACGTAAAATCCGTTTTCCCGCGCTCGGTATTGTTCGGCATCGTCGGCCTGTTGTTGATCGCCAACACCATCAATATCGCCGCCGACATTGCGGCCATGGGCGAGGCGCTGCGCCTGCTACTGGGGGGTTCAGCGCACCTGTATTCGGTGCTGTTCGGCGTGCTATGCCTGGGATTGCAAGTCTTTCTGCGGTACGCAGCCTATGTCCGCTATTTGAAGTGGCTGACCTTGGCGCTCCTGTCTTATGTGGCCGTTATATTTACCGCTCACGTGCATTGGAGCGCGGTCATCGGCGAAATGTTCGTGCCGAGACTGGTTCTCGACCACAACACCATCACCATGATTGTCGCGCTGTTTGGCACGACCATCAGCCCGTATTTGTTTTTTTGGCAGGCGGCGCAAGAAATGGAGGATCTACGCGCGGTCGCAAGAAGCGGCGGCGGCTCGCTGCTGCCGCATGGCGAGGAAGTCGCCCGCGCACATCTGCGGCGCATTCGTTGGGACACTTACGTGGGGATGGGTTTTTCCAATCTGATCGCCTTTTTCATCATTTTGAGCACCGCCGCGGTGCTGCACACGGCTGGCATCGTGGATATTCAGACCTCCGCTCAGGCCGCAGAAGCCCTCCGGCCCGTGGGTGGACCAACCACTTTTCTATTGTTCAGCCTGGGCATCATCGGCACGGGGATGCTGGCGGTCCCCGTCCTGGCAGGTTCCGCAGCGTATGCCGTGTCCGAGAGCTTCGACTGGCGGTCCGGCATGGACATGAAACTGCATGAGGCACTGGAGTTTTACGGCATCATCGCGATTGCGACGGTCGGTGGGGTGGCATTGAATTTTACGCACTTGGACCCCCTGCGCGCGTTGGTGTGGAGCGCTGAAATCAACGGAGTCATCGCGGTTCCCATCATGGCCGTCATGATGCTGCTGGCCTCGCGCGAGGACATCATGGGACGCTTCGTCACCCGGCCGCGGCTGCGCAGTCTGGGGTGGATTGCTACCGCAGTGATGGCCGTCACTGTCGTCGCAATGTTCGCCACGGCTTGAGAGGTGAGGTTGTAGACTATCTCGCTGCATGAAAACCGCTTCGTCATCGCTTCCTGGCGCCGCGATTCCGCCGGATCCACCCACCGAGAAACTCAACACCAAAGCGGCGGGTGTGATCGCTCTGGCCGTCATGTGCAGCCGCCTGCTCGGCCTCGCCCGCGAACAAATATTTGCCGCGCTGTTCGGCGGCGGCGCTGCCATGGATGCCTTCACGGCGGCGTTTCGCATCCCCAATCTGCTGCGCGATCTATTCGCTGAAGGGGCTCTCTCGACGGCCTTCGTCACGACTTTCACCAAGACCATCGCACGCGGCGGCGATGACGCGGCGTGGCGTCTCGCCAACAAAGTGGCCACTCTGACGGCGCTGGTGCTCGGCGCCCTGTGCATTGCCGGAATGATCTTTGCCGTGCAGCTGGTGGCGCTCCTGGCGCCCGGATTCGATGCCGACAAAGCGGCTTTGACCGCGCAACTGACGCGCATCATGTTCCCGTTCATATTGCTGGTGTCGCTCGCGGCGCTGGTCATGGGCATGCTGAATTCCAAGAGCGTCTTCGGCGTACCGGCCATGGCGTCGAGCTTTTTCAACATCGGTTCCATCGTCGGAGGAGTCGGCCTCGGTTTTTGGATCGATCCGCACTTCGGCGCGCGCGCCTTGATCGGATTGGCATTTGCGACGCTTTTTGGCGGTGCCTTGCAATTGGCCGTGCAGCTGCCCTCACTGGCGCGAGCGGGGTATCGCTTTCACCCAGACTTCCGATGGCGAGATGCCGGTGTCAAGTCCATCTTGCTGTTGATGGGTCCTTCCGTGATCGCCGCCAGCACTACCCAGTTCAATGTGCTCGTCAATTCGATGTTTGCATCGACCATGGGCGACGGGGCGATTTTCTGGCTGTCGATCGCCTTTCGTTTGATGCAGCTGCCGCTGGGCCTGTTTGGAGTCGCGCTCGGCACGGTGACATTGCCGCTATTGTCGCGGCTCGTGGTTGCGGGTCAGATGACGGCATTTCGCAGCGAGCTGGCGCGCGCCATGCGCCTGGCGTTGCTTTTGACCATTCCCTCCATGGCGGGGCTCATGCTGCTGGCTGAACCCATCATCTCGGTTCTGTACCAGCATGGAAAATTCACGGCCTCTCAGGCGGCGCAGGCAGCCGGAGCATTGCGCTTTTATGCCATCGGTCTTGCCGGCTACGCCGCGCTCAAAGTATTGGTGAACGCTTTCTATGCCCTCGACCGGCGCAAAACCCCTATGTCCGTAAGCTTTCTGGCGGTGGCGCTCAATTTGCTGTTCAACTGGATTTTCACTTTCAAGCTGGGATGGGGTCACCGCGGATTGGCGTTCTCCACCGGATGCATCGCCACCGTCAATTTTCTGTTGCTGTACGCCCTCATGCGCAAGCAGCTCGCCGGGCTTGAATCGCGCCGCATGCTCAAGATGTTGGCCAAGGTAGCCGTCGCCGCCGCGGGCTTGATCGCGGTGTGTGCCGTTTCGTCCCGTTGGCTGCTCGCCGATTGGCAAACCCAGAGCGCGCTCAGCAAAGTAATCTACTTGCTAGGCACGGTGGCGGCCGGTGCGGCGGTTTTCGTCGGCTTGGGGACTCTGCTGCGCATCGAAGAACTGGATCAACTTACGAACTCACTCAAGCGTCGGCTGCGGCGCGATAGAAGACTCGACTAAACCCGCTTCGGCGAATCGAGGCCTTTTACGACGGCAGGTCGCGCCATGAAGATTTTCAGGGCACGGGTGATTTGGGGAAAGTCCCTCATGCCAACCAAATCCCCGGCCTCGTAAAATCCAATCAAGGTGTTTATCCAGGGAAAAGTGGCGATGTCGGCAATGGTGTACATATCGCCCATAATCCATGCGCGATCCGCCAGCCGGTCATTCAGTATACCCAACAGCCGTTTGGATTCCGTCACATAGCGGTCGCGCGGACGCTTATCCTCGTAGTCCTTGCCGGCGAACTTTGTGAAAAAGCCCACTTGCCCGAACATCGGACCGATGCCGCTCATTTGAAACATCAGCCACTGGATAGTTTCGTAGCGGCCGGCGGCATCCTGCGGTATGTATTGGCCGGTCTTTTCAGCAAGGTATAGCAGAATTGCGCCGGATTCGGCTAGCGCCAAGGGCTCACCGCGGGGACCGTCCGGATCGAGAATGGCGGGAATTTTACCGTTCGAATTCAGCGAGAGGAATTCCGGGGTTTTCTGCTCATTGGCGTCGAACTTGACTAAATGAGGTTCATACGGCAGACCCGTCTCTTCCAATATGATCGATACCTTGACGCCGTTGGGGGTGGGGAGGGAGTAGAGCTGCAGCCGGTCTGGGTGCTGCGCGGGCCACTTTTTGGTGATCAGAAAATTCGATAGGTCGTGCATGCTGAATCCTATGGGTGGACCGCGAATCCTGGCGAAGTTGTCGAGGATAGTCCCGATCTGCAGGGTCTGCGCCCATTTCGATCCGGGTCCTTTGAGCGGACGTAGCAGCAGCGAGCATGGGCTATCATGAGCGCCGACTCGTCAATTTGCTCGGAGGAGGTGCCATGAAGTTACGCCT
>JALYIW010000176.1 GCA_030775625.1 Pseudomonadota bacterium
AACGGGACACTTTCGGCGCTTGGTAATATGAACCTGAGGTCTTCCAAGACGCGAATGGGGGAACTGCAATTTGGTTACCGCCTGCCCGCCATCGAGCTTACGGCAAGCGTGTTTACCTACAAGACAAATTCGCTGGTAGTGACTACGGTCGATCGTGCAACTCCGATAGGACTTGCGTACGTCAATGGGAATAGCGATCAGGCCTCGGGTGCAGATGCTGAGATCCGCTGGCACGTCCATAGGACGTTTACCCTAGGCCTTAACGGGATGTATGCAACGCACACGCATGCATCCGATAGCTTCTTTATTGCAGAGGCGCCGCCGAAGAAACTCGTGAACCTAACCACCGATTGGGCGTTCGCACCGGACTGGAACCTCTACGTCACTGGCTCTGGAGTGTTCGACCAGGGGCGGGCGGCCACCGACCCAAGACCGCAGCCGGCCAACTATGGCTTGTTGAACCTCACGGTCCGGACGAGCGCGCTGCCGCTCGGAATGGTCGCCACCCTGCGCGCGACCAACGCACTGAACAAATACTATGTACAACCGTCCCAATCGGCGTCAGCGCTGCCCTATGACGTACCGCAGCCGGGGCGCGTCATCACGCTTCAGGTGACGAAATCCTTTCAGTAGTGCGTGCGGGGAGGTGGGCCGCGCCCCTATGGCCGGCGCGCGACTTGGGATTGGCAATCCACCACACCATCACCAACTCCGGCATCATCGCAGCGGCGGTCAAGGTCATATCCGACGCGGTATGGTAGTGGCGATACAGTATGAGGCTGGCGTAGGACAGCCCAATCGCCACCGATGCCCAGCGCCATCGAGACCCCAGCTGCCAGAGGCAACTCAATATCGCGACGTGGACGGCCGTATGGGTACTGAACGTGATCGACCACGCGTGTTCCCACCATTGATAGTGGCGTTCGAAATACATCCACACGTAGGCCATACCGACAACCACGAAAGTCGCGGCGTAGTATCGACCCAAGTGGAGCCCGCCGCGGTAGTTTTTCAGTGTAGGCAACGCCAACGCCAAAATCCCCAACATGGGATTGATGGTGTGTGAAAAGAGGTCAAGTTCACCGTTTACCGTCACAGCGTCGCCACCTCAGGGGCTTTTATAGGAAGTGTGACCCAGACTTTCGTCCCATGGCCTTCATCGCTCCGTGCGCCGTAGCGACCGCCTAGCATGGTGGCGTATTGGCGAACGATTGCCAAGCCTAGACCAAACCCCTCCGGGTAGCTCCCATCACGATGTTGCACCTGACGAAAGTCGGACCAAATAAAGGGTAGTTGTTGTGCGGGAATCCCAACGCCGGTGTCTGAGACGCCGATGTAGAGTTCCTCGCCGTGGACCCGCAGATCGAGTTCGATGGTGCCTGCGCTGGTGAACTTGCAGGCATTCTCAATCAGATTGGTGATGATCTGCAAGACCTTCTCGGCGTCTGTCCATACCCCGCCCGAATCTCCCTGCATGATGAGCGTGTTGTGCTGAACCTGAGCCAACGACTCTGCTTTATCCAACACACGGTTGCGCAACGCATCGAGGGCCACCCGTGTAATGTGTGCTTGGTCCCGGGAGACCTCGCCGCGGGTGAGCACAAGGACTTGTGTTACACGGTGGGCCAGTTCCTCGCTCTCTTGCATGATGATTTGGAGTCGATCGCGTGCCTTATTGACATCACCGGAGAACTCCAGCTCGTTGATGACCTCAGAGGCCTGCGCCTGTATCACGTGAAGGGGGGTGCGCATGTCGTGGGAGATCTGCGCCATAAAAGTCGTTTTGTACTTTTCAGCGTCTTGAGCCGCCAGAGTCGCCTCTCTGAGCTCGAGGGTACGCTGCTCCACGGTGAGTTCGAGCGTCCTTGCTTGTTCTTCCTGGGCGTCGATCAGCGTATTGTAGGCATTGGAAATGGTGCGAACTTCGTCGGGTCCGTACTCTGAAGCTCGCACGGTTCGTTCACCGCCCGCAAAGCGGCGCATCACTGAGGCAATGTGGCGTAGGGGAGTGCTGATGGTGGCCGAGAGTTTCCACAGCCCGACGACCGCGATCCCGAGAAGAAAAATGCCCGCGGTGAGAATGGCTTGGACCAAGTGATGTAGCACGGTGGCAACGGGCGCTGCGGAGACGACGACGTACAGATAGCCAATGATGCAATTGGCGCTGTGGCAGGCCGAGGAGTTCGGCCGCTCGAATACCGGAGCGGAGATGCACCACATGTGTTCACTGCGTCGCGACATCGTCTGCAGAGGTGCTTTGTCGCGGGGGAGCGATAAACCGCAGGAGGCGAGCAGTCCCGGATGGTCTTCGAGGGTAGCCAGGGAGTGCCCGCGGTCATTCTTCAGCTCGACAGCGAGAATGCCATTGCCACGAGTTTCCGCCACGAGCGTCTGAGCAATGTCGGGGTTGTCCGTGCCTACAATGACGGCAAACCCCGCGCGCGCAGCCACACTTTCGATCCGCGCGTTCGCGTCGCGTTCTCCAAGGTCGTACATTCGATCTTCGGCGAAGTACAGCGTCATCCAAATCAGGGCGACAACCAGCGGCAACATGATGGCCGCGATGACGGTTAAGATTTGCGCACGAATCGTTCTGGGGAGATAGCGCACTAGCCTTCCCCCAGCGTCAAATCAAACCCTTTTAGTCGTCCCGTGTCGACCACCGTGGCCAAATGGCGTGCGGTGCGTAAGTTGATGGCGCGGAGCGGCTCCTGGTCGAGGATGAGAGGGGGCGCTCGGTCGCGAATGTCGGCCGCAATCGTGCCCAATCTCGAACCCAAGGTTGCGGGATTCATGTACAGCGCAAAGAGTGAGCCTTCACTGACATGCGCGAGTACATTCGAAAACACGACAAAATTGTTTGCCCAGGCGTCCTCAATAATCCGGGGCAGCGTATCGGGAGTGACATACTGACCTTGCTCGAGAATCCACAACGCGTCGGTCTGCGGGTTGCCGTAGCGAAGAATGTTCAGGTAGTGGGAGGCGGCCTGCGAAATCGAGTCCGCTTCATAGACAGCGAGCTGAAGCGAATGCGAGCGGGCGGCTCGTTCCATGTGGGGCCGCAGCCACCCGAAACGTTGCGGAGAAAGCACCACCGAGATACGACGGATACCGGGCGCGACCTCGCGCAGGGTGTCCATCACTCTATCGGGGCTCACTACGAGAGAAATGCCGCCGATTCCAGGCGTCGGCACCGCCATTTCAGTGGCGCCCGTGATCCAAGGGAGTTGCGGGTGTAGCTGTTGGGTCAGAGACGTGGCTATGCGCCCGAGCGTAATTAATACGTCGGCAGTGCTGCCAGTCAGCATGTCGGCGACGGTTGTCGTCGTCGACGCGGGGCTCAGGGCATGTTCGAGCAATGTTCCGTGATTCTTGGCAATCGAGGCAGCAATGCCTTCGCGAATGAGGCGAAAGACTCCGCGTTCCGGCTCCGGGATATCCGGATACAACAGCGCATAGCGCCGGGGCGTGTCAGCCCACGTGCGAGTCGACAGCGCTGCTGCCATCGAAAAAAGAAGTTGCCGGCGATTCACCCAGCTAACTCTGGGGGAGGGGAGCGGCTATTACCGGCTAATCGAATCGCGGCGCCTTGGATTTTTTGATTTCGCGCACCCGTTCTATGATCTCCTCGAGGGGTGCGCTGGCGTAGGTGGCCGTTTGAGACCAATAACTGGGGTCGTGTTCGCCCTTCTTCCAAGCCTCGATTGCGCCAAGTGTCGTGACGCACAGTGCAATCTGGACCGCGGGCTTCCAACTTGTTTTGTCCTTCTTGATTCTCGCAATATTCCATAGGACGCCCTCGACTGGATCGAAGCGTTGTTTGCCCTTCGGAGAATGGGTATCCGGTAGCGGGACTTTTTTGAGCGTAGCGAGTCGACGGAAAAATTGAATGGTGCTGGAATTCAGCGCCAGGGACAAGAGCGCGGCGCTCACGACTCCGGTATGAAATTGGTCCGGTTGAGGATCCACGGAGTCGAGCATCCGAAGCTCCGACGAGAAATACGCGACCGCCTCATACAGATCAATTTCCTCCTTACCGCCGGCTTGTCCTCTTCTTGCGATGCTGAGCGCATCAACGATGGTGCCTGCGCGGAGCCGCTTGGACTTAAGATCCAGGCCCTGTTCGCGAAAAGCACCCGTCACCTGGTCGTAGAGCGTTTCCGACGCGCTTTGCGTATCGAAAACACCGTAGACGTCATTGAGATCTGCAATGGTTTTGCATCGATAAACAGTAACAAAGACGCTTGGAGGCACGGGGAGCCCTTTCGTCTGCCACAGGTAGGCCCGGGTGTGACCATCGACTTTGTAGACTGTTCCGCCATATTCCGCGGCGATCACCCAGCGTAAGGATTCAGCAACCACCCCGCGTGCCTTGCGCGCAAGTTTCCAGTGCGACTTTCGGGAATGTCGTTCGGTATCGCGCTGTCGCGGATGATCGGCGAGCGCGATCCACTCTGAGACCGGCATCTCCACGCTGTAGCTCACTCCGCTGTCTTGTAAGAGCCCCCCTTGAACGCTGCCGGGGCGCCTAGTCTCGTCTTTCCGTCGTGCCATTTCTTAAGCTGTTTCCCTTCCCGGCGGCCCCCACCGTTGCGATCCGCAGGGGACTTCTTTGGTGCGGTCCTTTTCTGGACAAGTCTTTAGTTTTCAAACAGTTGTAGTCTATTTCGCGCAGCCATCTTGGCGCCTCGACCGGCCTGTCGTCAAACCGTCGTCTGTCTACCAAGCTTGACAACTCCGGGAAAGGCAACGACTATGCGGTCGCGGGGTCGATATAAGTCAAGTCAGCACGTCTCAATTCGCCAAAATGGCTTGTTATATCGGCATTAGCACACCGATGGTCGGAAATTTGCGAGTTAGCGCGAGGAAGGGCAACGACTAGTGAAGCGAACCACTACATTCTTTCCCGAGCGGCGGCGAGAGAGACGTCATGGATAATTCGGAAATTGCCCGTGTGCGCGCAATCCCGCTGACGACCGTCTTGCAGGCGTTAGGAGCAGAGCGTGATCCCAAGGATCCGACCCGAAACTGGCGCGCGGGCGCCAGTCGGATCACGGTGACCGATTCGCAATTCTACGATCACAACCAGGCGGGAGCATTGCACCGCATTCAAGGTCGGGCCGGCGGTGGTGGGGCGATTGACCTGGTGCAGTATTTGAAGGATGTCGATTTTCGCGAAGCAATTCGCGAGTTGGGCGCCATCCAGAGCAACGGGCGTTCGCCGAGCGCGGCCGCGGCGCCGCCGCCGGCGCAAACACCCGCCGATGCGCGCCCACTCCCGGAGCCTGCCCCCGATCGTCTGTCTCGGGCGCGGTGGTATTTGACGGAGGTGCGCGCGATTCCAACCGCCATCGTGGACGATGCATTGAAGGCCGGGGGCATATTTGCGGACACGAAGGGCAACGTCGTGTTCCGTTTGCGCAATGAAGCCGGACAAGAAATCGGGTATGAGGTTCGCGGGACCTACGACAAGCCCTACCACTCCGTACATGGTGAGAAGGGGATGTT
>JALYIW010000177.1 GCA_030775625.1 Pseudomonadota bacterium
TGCCTATGGTGCGGTTCAGGTCCCGATGCTCGCCGGATTGACCCGCGCGCGGGCCGCCCCGCGCCACTACCCGCTCTCACCGCTGATAGCCGCGCCGCTGACCGCAATTGCGGCGGCCGGCGCCGCGATCTCGAGTTCGTTGCTTGGCCACCTGGGATTTGATCCCAACAGTTTCCTGCAGATGGCAATGGGCGCAGGTATTGGCGCCGCCTTGGGGTATTCCGCCGGCAAGGTCGCCGCGCAAAGTGCCACGGAAAAAAAAGTCCATCGACGCGGTTCGCTGGTGGCCGAGAGCCCGAGAATTCACCGCAGCGGTTCCCACGGCAACTCGCATGAATTCGCCATCACTTTGGCCGGGGTGGCGGTTCCGGCGCAAGACGAAACCAAGCACTTCAAGTTGATAGGCACCACCGGTACCGGCAAGAGCACAGCGATTCAGGAGATTTTGACCAAGGCGTTGGCGCGTGGCGATCGTGCCGTCATTGCAGATCCAGACTATGGCTACTTTCATCGATTCCACGATCCCGCTCGGGGCGACGTAGTTCTCAATCCCTTCGATGAGCGTTCCGTGAATTGGGATTTATTCGCTGAAATCCGCAGTCCCTACGATGTCGAGCAACTGGCTCGCGCACTGATTCCCGATCACGACGGCCCGGACCGAAGTTGGCGGGCCTACGCACGCACGTTCTTCACGGCAGTTACCCGGCAGGTGCACGCGACCAGTACCCCGGAGGTCGAGGAACTCTATCGGCTCCTGGTGACGGCCGATACCGACGAATTGCGTGTGCTGGTTCGGGGTACCCCTGCGCAGCCGTTTCTCGACGAGCACAACACCCGCATGTTCGACTCGATACGATCGGTCACCAGCTCCGCGGTCGGTGCGCTGGAATACATGGCCCGACCAAAGAGTCAAAGTTTTTCGGTCCGTGAGTGGGTAAGGAACAAATCGCCCGGCGCATTGTTCATTCCATATAAAGCAGGCCAGATCGCGGCCTTGGGGTCGACTATTTCCGCATGGATGCGACTGGCGATTTTCGAAACCATGGACCAAGACGAGCCGCCGATAAGCACGGACGGCCGTACCAAGGACAGTCTATGGTTCGTCGTCGACGAACTGGATGCCTTGGGTCAGATCGACGGCCTCAAAGACGCCCTGGCTCGCCTACGGAAATTCGGCGGTCGCTGCGTACTCGGTTTCCAGTCCATAGCCCAGGTTTCTAGCACCTACGGTCAAGGCGATGCTCATACCATCGTCGAGAACTGCGGCAACACACTGATATTGCGCTGTTCGGCCAGTGAGGGCGGAGGCACCGCTCGCTTTGCCTCGCAACTCATCGGTGAACGCGAGGTGTTGCGGACGTCGGTGTCGAGAAACCGACACCGCACCGAATTGCTGGGCTCCATCACGCGCAGCGAGAATCTTAGTTTGGAATCGGCGGTGCTGCCCTCACAAGTCGAACAGCTCTCCGACCTATCGGGCTATCTGAAATACGCCTCTGACCCGACATGGCAAAGAGTGCGACTCGATGCCAAACGCGCCTGGGAACGACGCAAAACGTCCTCACCCGAGGCTCGCCTTTTCGAGCATGCAGAACTTCGCCGCGACGGAGTGTCTCGAGAATGAGCGAGCGTGGTCAATCCATGGACGACGCCATGAAGTTCGGTCTCTTGATGGAAAGCGCGCACGCCCATCAGACGCTCGCCGAGACTCACCTCGAAAGGTTGCGCGCTCACACCCAAGAACTCGATGTGGTCGTACGCGATGAAATACGCCGCACCCTCATCTCTGAGTTGCGGTTACTCAATTTGGAAACCAAGCGCACCACCGAGTCGCTGCAGAGGCTCAGGCGAGGTGCCGGATTGCGCGCAGGAATATGCAGCATTCTGCTGGCAGTACTTTGCACATGCATTCCGCTTGCGATCACGTATTGGACGCTGCCGTCGGAATCCGATGTCGCCACATTGCGCGCGCGGCGCGACGCATTGGCTGCGGCCGTCGCCGTGCTGGAGCGACGTGGAGGACGCGTCGAATGGCGGCATTGCGGCAATGCCGCGCGGCTCTGCGTTCGTATTGACCACAGTGCTCCGGCCTATGGAGATCGATCGGATTTTTATGTCGTGGCGGGATATTGACATCGTGATGGCACAAGAACTCACGGATTCCTTGTACAACGGCAAAGCAGCAGCCATCGCCGCAGTCGTGATGCTCGTCCTGTGCGGGGGTTGGCGCATCATGACCCCCAAAGCCAAGGACAGCTACAAGCGCGGCGCGTTGGTGGTCGAGGGCGGCGCCGGTCGGCGCCGAACCATTCGCTGGAACCTTCCGCGAGTGCCTACAGTGTCCCTGGCAGGTGTGTCGATTCCCGGCGCCGACGAAACCAAGCATTTCAAGCTTATTGGAACCACCGGCACAGGCAAATCCACTGCCATTCGCGAGCTGCTGGGAGGCGCCTTGGCGCGGGGCGATAGGGCTGTATTTGCCGATCCGGACAGCGGTTACCTCGATCGGTTCTACGATCGGCATCGCGGCGACGTCGTTTTGAATCCGTTCGAAACTGACTCGGTGAAATGGGATCTGTTTGCCGAACTGCAAAACAGCTACGACATCGAACAGCTCGCTAGCGCCTTGATTCCCGCCTGCAATGACCCTTCGGCCAGTGAATGGCGCGGATATGCTCGCACCTTTTTTACCGCAGTGGTTCGCCGTTGCCACAACGCGGGTTGGCGCGATGCGACCACACTGTGGCGGCTGTTAACCACCGTATCGGCAGAGGAACTGCGTCCTCTGGTGGCGGGTACCCCGGCTCAACCTTTTTTGGATCCGGACAACTCACGCATGTTCGGTTCAATCCGCTCGGTCATGGGATCGGCGATTGCGGCATTCGAGTACATCCAGCAGCAGCGAGCGTCGCCGTTCTCGGTGAGAGGCTGGGTTAGAGCCGCAGGGACGCCGGGAGTCCTGTTCATTCCTTACAAAGCCGGACAGATTGCAGCGCTGCGCTCGATCATCGCAACTTGGATGCGCCTCGCCATTTTCGAAGCCATGAGTCAACCGGAGAACCACGACCAGCTACTGTGGTTCGTCGTGGACGAACTTGATGCCTTGGGAGCGATCGACGGGCTGAAGGACGCGCTGGCAAGATTGCGGAAATTCGGCGGCCGCTGCGTGCTCGGATTTCAATCGATTGCCCAGGTGTCCAACACCTATGGACAAAGCGACGCGCAGACCATCGTCGAGAATTGCGGTAATACTCTGATTCTCCGCTGCTCGGCGAGTGAAAATGGCGGCACGGCGCAGTTTGCCTCGCGCTTGATCGGCGAGCGCGAAATTCTGAGACGGCAACTATCACGCGGTAGCGACCGCGAAAGCGCGTGGACGACACGCAGCTCGCGCCGCTCGCGCAACATCACCGAACAGTACACAACCGAGGCGGCCGTCATGCCGTCCGAAATCGAGCAATTGCCTGACCTTTGCGGCTATCTCAAATGCGCGTCCTCGCCTCAATGGCTCAAAGTCTCGTTTGCGGAGCGTTCCCATGTCTGACAGTCGGCCAACTGCGGAGCCCAATGTTCGGTCCGCCGCGTACTTCATCCTCCGCACCATCGGAGCCTGTTGGCACTGCGGGTTATCGACCCAGCTAGTGGCGCTCGCGCTGCCCCCCCATCACGAAACCCTGTACGTCCATGACTTGGAATGCAACGTATGGGAGCGCGCGAGCTGTAATGCCGTCCTATTTTATGTGGAGCATCTTTCCCATGATGTGCAAGGTCAGTTGGAGCGGTTCTCGGCTTTCTTTCGACCCGCGCGCAGCGAGCAAACGCAGAGTTCGTACTGGGCGAACCACTGCCTGCACTGCGCTACCTTGCTCGACGATCATGAGCTGCACTGTGAACCCGGGACTGCTTTCGTTCCCGCCGACGAGAGCGCGGCGCAAAAAATTCGAGTTTTCGACATTGAGCGCCGATTCGAGGCCGCGGTGACCGGCTATTCGCTCGAGCCGGAGTTCATCCGGTTCTCACCCCGGAGGTGACCGTCATGGCTGTGTATTTCCTGAATCTGAAAACCTTCGGCCGCTCCACCAACAGTAGCGCGGTGAGCGCCGCCGCGTACCGTTCGGGTGAGCGAATTCGCGACGAGCGCACCGGCACTATCTACGATCACTCGGACCGCCAAGACGTGCTGTCCAAGGGAATCGTCTTGCCCGGTAAATTCGTCAACGACGACGTGTCTTGGGCTCGGGACCGGTCGAGTCTCTGGAATGCGGCCGAGCAGGCAGAAACACGCAAAAACGCGCGGGTTGCGCGCGAGTACCTGGTGGCGTTGCCTGCCGAGATCTCCCCGGACCAGCGGCTGCAACTGGTCCGGGGATTTTCGGCGGAATTGGCCGACCGCTATGGGTTTGCTCTGGACTTCGCGATCCATGCGGCGCGCGAATTTCCGGGCAGCGATCCGCGCAATTTTCACGCTCACATGCTGGCTACCACCCGCGAAGTGAATATCGAGGGTCTCGGGGCCAAGACCACGCTGGAAATGCACGACACGAGACGGCAGATACTCGGTTTGGAACCCTCAATCTACGAACTGCTGCACGTACGGGAGCGTTGGGCCAATGTCACCAACCAGGCGTTGCGCGAGGCGCATATCGAGACCCGCATCGATCATCGAAGCCTCGACGCACAGGGCATCGATCGCGAGCCGCGACTGCACATTCCAAAGGCGGCATTCGAAATGGAACGGCACGGTTACCGCAGCGCGCTCGCCGATCGACTACGCGCGCAGTATGAGGCGCGTGTAGCTGCGCGACTGGAGCGATCCGCGGCTGCGGAAAACACGGCAGCATCTCACGGGGACGCAACCCCCGCCAAGCGGCAGACTCTGGAGGAAATTCGCCGTGAAGCCCGGGAGAACTGGCTGCGGATGCGCCAGAGCGTGGATCAGGGCCACGGCGGTCAAACCGCGGACTCCCCGCCTTCGGCAAAGAAGGATCGCATTCATGACGACGATTTCGCCAGGTGAAGGCGTATCCCTGCAGGAGAATCCCACGTGATTCGCGCGATAGCGTATGCATCGTGTTACGTCTATTCTCCCACGGGGGCGGGATCGGCCTGCGAAAGCTCCCGTCTGCTCAGGAGGTTGTTAAAGGCCGGGGATGCGCATTTCATGCGAAAGTATTCGCTGCGGGTTCGCCAGCAAGCTGATGAATCGCCCGTCTTGATGGGCTTTTTTGGCGCTGCGGATGTTTTGGTGCCGGTGCCGGGAAGTTCGCCTCACGGGATGGGCCGCAAATCTACCGCCGAATCTCTGGCAGACGCATTGGTCGATGAAGGCCTCGGGTGGGGCGCTTGGTCCGGTCTGCGTCGGGTGCGCGCCGTACGTAAATCGGCAACCGCCGCGCCAGGCAGGCGACCCACGGTGAGCGTGCATTACGAATCATTTGCTATCGAGCCTGCACCGACGCCATTCGAAAGCATCGTGCTCATCGACGATGTGATTACCAAGGGCAGGACACTATTGGCGGCAGCCAGCCGGATTCACGACGCATTTCCGCGGGCCCAGATTCGCGCATTTGCCCTGCTACGCACGATGGGCATGATTTCCGGCGTCGAACAATTACTGGACCCCTGCAGGGGTGAAATCCGCTGGAGATCCGGTGATGCGCATCGAAGTCCGTGACAAAATCTCTCCCGCCTCGCGCCCGTTTCAAGGCCTGGCCCAACTCGATCTCACAAATCGCCTGGAGCGCGCTCTCGCGAGCGCCGACGGTTTGACAGGCGCGCATTGCGTCCACGAGCTGTGGATGCGCGGCGAAATGTCCATTAATATCGAGCGCGCGCTGCAGCGATTGTGGTCGAGGGCAGCCGCATCGGTGCCGGAGTGGCTGCCGATGCGCTACATCGATTGGTTACCGCTGGCGTACGAGATCGCCTTGACGTTTCGTGCCGCCGCGAAAGGCCGGACGAATATTTATATGGCGCTGCTCGACTATCAAGATCGTGGTGCAATCCAGGGCGTCTACGTGGGCATGAGCAGCTACAGTCCCGCTCAACGCTTTGACCAACATAAGGCCGGCATACGCTCCGCGGGCAGCATATTGAAGCGAGGCATCGAAGTGTTGACCGGCCCCACTCTGCACTTGCAATACATCAAGCGCTCGGAAGCCGTACGCATCGAAGAAGAACTGGCGCTGGCCTTGCGCGCGGCGGGATTGTTGGTCAAAGGCGGCCACTAGCATTTCTTATCGAGGCATTTACTCGTGATTCTGATCGGCATGTTCGATTCCCCCTTTGTCCGGCGCGTCGCGGTCAGCATGAACCTGCTCGGGATTCCCTTCCAGCACCGCAATTGGTCGGTGGGTCGGGACTTCCAGCGGATTCAGCAATTCAATCCCTTGGGCCGCGTGCCCACATTGGTGCAATCCAACGGCGAGACATTGATCGAATCCAGCGCGATTTTAGATTTTTTGGATGAAGGCGCCGCACCCGGCCGGGCCCTCACGCCTCGCTCGGGAAGCAGCCGGCGCGAGGCCCTGCGGATCATGGCGGTGGCCACCGGTGCGGCGGAGAAGGGCGTCGCACAGGTCTATGAAACGGCATTCCGCCCTGCGGAGAAGCGTTACGCTCCGTGGATGGAGCGCTGCCACACGCAAATGCATGCGGCTCTGGCGGAACTGGAGCGGATGTCGCAGGCCCGTGCGGGAGCATGGTTGGTCGGCGATCGCATGACCCAGGCGGACATCACCTCAACCTGTGTTTACACTTTTCTGGTTGATGCCTTGGACATCAACCGCTCCTCGGCAGCCTATCCGGGACTGGGCCAGATTGCGGCACGCTGCGAAGCGCTGCCGGAATTTTCATCGGTCAGGGCTGAATGGTTCGCGCCCGCGGATCTTAGTTAAAGCGCCAGATGCGCGAGCACATGGTCCACCTGATCCGCGGCGCCGAGAATCACCGGCGTGCGTTGATGAATGGCTGTCGGTTGAATATCCATGATTCGCTGTCCCGGTCCCGCCATGGTTTTGCCGCCGGCTTGTTCGACCAGCATGGCCATGGGATTGGCTTCATACATCAGGCGCAGCTTGCCATCGGGTGATTTCTGGGTGGGCGGGTACAAGAACACTCCGCCCTTGAGCAATATTCGGTGCACGTCCGCGACCATTGCTCCGGCGTAGCGGCTGGAGTATCCATTGCTCTGCGCCCAATCGAGGTAGTGCTGATAGCCCGCGGGAAATGTCTTACGGTTGCCTTCATTACAGGAATAGGTCTTGTTTCCGGAGGGTATGCGCAAATTTCTTTCGACGCGCATGAAAGCCCCAACGCTCGGATCGAGCACGAACATGTCCACGCCCGAGCCGATGGTCAAAACGAAGACAGTGGACGAGCCGTAGAGGACATAGCCCGCAGCCACTTGCCGCGTACCGGTTTGCAGCAAAGACTCCCGGGCCTGCCGCGCCTGGTCATGCGCCAGAATGCTGAAAATCGTGCCGACACCGCCGCAAATATCGAGATTCGACGAGCCGTCCAGGGGGTCGAACAGCACGCAATAGCGCGGAATGCCCTTGCTATCTTCGCGCAAAATAATGGGTTCCTCGTTTTCTTCGGAGGCCACGATGGCCACGCCTTCGCGGCCGCCCAAGGTGCGCAGCAGTACATCATTGGCAATCACGTCAAGTTTTTGCTGCACTTCGCCTTGCACGTTCTCGGTACCGATGCTGCCCAGCACATTCTCCAGCCGCGCTCGCCGCACCTGGTCGGCGATGATCTTGGCCGAAATCGACAGCGCCGAGAGAATCCAGGAAAAGGTCCCGCTGGCTTGGGGGTGATGCGCCTGCTGCTCGAGGATGTGCGCCTGCAAGGTCATGATGCGCAAGTCTTCGCGAGGGGTTTTGATGGAGGGGCGGGCTGCGGTGTTCATGGCCACAGAATGCCATACAATACCGCCGTGATCACGGTGCACCAAAGATAAGAGAGGGGGTTGCCATTGGCAAGTCGCAAAAGTTTGGAGCGACGATGGGGGCGATAGTGTTCATTGGCTTGTCGGCGTGCGATCAGTCGCCAAAAACTGCCGCTGCTCCCAGACATCCCTCGCGCGCCAGTCAGCAGTGGGCCAAGATCACCAATGGATTCATCGAGGACTATTTGCGGGCGCAGCCCGCGTTTGCGGCGCAATCCGGCCGGCACGAATTCGACGGCCAGCTGACCGACGTCAGCGCGCACGGAATCAAGCGTGAAATTTCGCGCCTGCACGAAACCCGCGAGCAAATCGCCGCCGTCGATCCCGCAACGCTGCAGCCGCGAGAGCGCTTCGATCGGGAATACCTGCTCTCGGTCGTCGACCGAGACCTGTTCTGGATGGAAAAGGCGAAATTTCCCTTCACCAATCCCGATTGGTATGCCTCTATCGTTGATCCGGACATGTACTTGAGCCGAAATTACGCACCGCTCGATGTGCGTATGAGGGCTTACATCAAGTACGCACGCGGCATTCCCAAAATGGTCAATGACATCAAGGACAACCTGCAGCCGCCCTTGCCCAAGACGTATGTGGAAAAGGGGATTGCGCAATTCGGCGGATTAGCGGTGTTCTACACCAAGAGTGTTGCCCCAATGTTCGCCTCCGTCAGCGATCCCGATCTCCAGAAGCAGCTTGCCGAGGCGGACGCCGCGGCAGCCCAAGCCATGGAGGCGCTCAAGGCCACCTTGGAGGCGGACTTGAAACAGGCGAACGATAAATTCGCCCTGGGTCCGGATTTATTCGCGCAAATGGTTTCCCAGACTGAACGGATCGACATACCGGTAGATCAAATCGAAGCGGCGGGGCGCGCCGATCTCGACCGCAACACGGCGGCGCTCAAGACCGAGTGCGATATCTATGCGCCGAAGGCCAGTCTGCAGCAGTGCGTTGCGAAAATGTCGGCCGGTAAACCCAAAGCGGGCGCCGTCGAAGCAGCCCGCACGCAGTTGGTCATGCTCAAGGATTTCGTGATCAAGAACAATGTGGCTTCGATCCCGAGTACCGATGACGCCTTGGTCGCGGAGGCACCGCCCTACAATCGAACTAATTCCGCGTTCATCCAAGTGCCGGGCCCCTACGATCATGGCGTTGCCTCCACGTACAACATTGCACCGCCGGATCCCAAGTGGACCAAGGCCGAGCAGAGTGCCTACATTCCCGGTGAAGCCACGTTGCTGTTCACGTCGGTGCATGAGGTCTGGCCCGGACATTTCCTGCAGTTCATGCATTCGAATGCCAACCCGTCGAAGCTCGAGGGCCTGTGGGTGGGTTATGCCTTTAGCGAGGGGTGGGCGCACTACACCGAGGAGATGATGTACGAAAAGGGCCTGGGCAAAGGCGAGCCTGAAAAGCATATCGGCCAACTGACGGAAGCTCTGCTCAGAGATGTGCGGCTGGTATCCGCGATTGGCTTGCATACCAGGGAATGACGGTTGCCCAGTCGGAGAAAATATTCCGCGAGCAGGCCTTTCAAGATCCGGGCAACGCACGTCAGCAGGCTGCGCGGGGCACCTATGATCCTGGGTACCTGAATTACACCCTTGGCAAACTCATGATTCGAAAACTGCGCACCGACTGGATCGCCAAAAATGCGGCGGCCGGTTCCACAGCGGCGCCCGGGCAGCGGCAGCCGACAACCAAGCGGCTTGGCATGATTTCCACGACAAGTTTTTATCTTACGGAGGACCACCCATCCCGCTGCTGCGCAAAGAAATGCTGGGCGAAGCGGGCAGCTTACTTTGACGTGCCGCTAGGGCTTACGTTGGCGCTACACACGGCACCCGAATTATTTCGGCGACTTTTGCGTATGGTGGGGTTTTTATTTGATCGCCTTGGGGGGCGAAGCGCTGGCTTGAGACCGAGCGCGCAAAGAATAGACAAATTACTGCGGCAAAAAGAGCGGCCCAGCAGGGCCGCTCAATGCTGCTTCATTTGATCAAGGGTCAGTCAGAATTTCGCCCTGAATGCCGCGAACAATTGACGGCCGAATATGTCGTAAGTGCTGTACGTGTTTGCCGCGCCGTTCGCGACAATGAAGGTGTCGACTATCGGCGGATCCTTGTCCAAAACGTTATTGGCGCCGGCGCGTAGCTGCAGGATCTTGTTGACGTTCCAAGTCGCCTCGAGATCCAGGTAGCTGAACGACGGAATCGTTGCATTGTAAAAGTCATACGCTCCCCACGACGCGAAATGCAATGTCGGGTCCCCAGTGTTGTTGTCTTGCGAGACTTTGCCGATATAGCGCCACGTTAGCGACCCTGTGACCTCCCACGGCGTTACCCACGACGTGCGGAATATATGATGCCAGCGCGGGTTGACCGTCTGGCACGTAAAGCCGAAGAGCCCGGCGCAGTCGTAGGTATGTGCCCCCGGCAGCGGCGTTGTCTCTTGGTGCTGTAAGTAGGCGCCGTTCATCTCGAACTGCAAGCCACCGAAGCCTGGTGGCAGATCGAGCTTGTAAGCGAGCTGCAAATCAATGCCGCTGACTAGCGCGGTGCCGATGTTGAAATTCTTCTGCACGATGAATCCGCCGGTCGCGGGATCGTTGCCCACCAAACCCCCGCTGCCGGGCGTGCGCACGATCTGACTGCAATAGGTCGGGTCGCCAGTGTTGGCGCAGTTGTTGATGATCACACTCAATGGGATTACCCCAACCTCGTCCTTCACTCGGACGTGGTAGTAGTCGATACTGCCCGTGAAATGCGGCAGTTGGCTCGGGGCGAAGTTCACGCCGATCGTGTACGTATCGGCCCGTTCCGGTCGCAGGGCCCGGTTGCCCTGCGTTTCCTGAGACAGCTGGCCGGCAGTGCCCTGCGGAATAGAACCACTATTGTACTGTGCAGCCGTCGCGCCGGTGTTCAAACACTGAGCGAGTGTGAACGAGATGGGCGGCGCACAAGGGTCGGGGAAGGCGGCGACTGTGTTGACATTCGGCGCGTTGAAAAGCTCGACGATGGACGGCGCCCGAACCGCCCGGTCATAGGATACCCGGACGCGGTAATCGTCAATCGGCGCGTATTGCACTTCGAATTTGTAGGTATTGGTCACACCGGTTATGGAATAATCCGAACGGCGGTAGCCTGTATCGAACAGTAGCTCCTTGGCCCCCGCCTTATTCTGTACCAGCGGCGCGCGTATTTCGAGGAACTCCTCCTTGATCGACTCACTGGCGTCGAGCGGTACCTGCGCGCCGCCGGATCCCGACAACAGGCCACTCTGCGAGACGGCGTCGGGTGTGTAGATCTCATGATCGTTGCGGTGCTCGAAACCGGCATTGACGCCGACGCCATCGTTCGCCATGGGCGACTTGACGCCATAATTGCCGAGCTTCCCGGTCACGTCAGCATGAATCGTGCGCAACTGCGCGGTTCCTGAGTTAGTACCCGTAAGATACAGGTAGTTGAGTTGTGCCTGGGTCACGCCGCCATCGGAGAAAATGTTGTATGGCACGCATCCGCGATTGTTGCCGATGCACCTCGGGTTGGCGGCCGTACCGGTCACCAAGAGGGCATTGTCTATATTCGTGAAGCTCTCGTACTTATCGTTGGAACCGAAGAACGTGGTGTAGGAGTACTGTCCATAAACGTCGTAATTCCACGCCTCCGCGAAATCACCCTGAGCGCCGAAAACCGCACGATAATTCTCGTGATTGTAGTCTGAGGAGCGTCCGCCGCCCTCGACATTGCGGCGGCCAATTCTCACTTGCGCCGTTGCCGACCCAGGGTTCGCGGTATCCGCCGCAATCTGCGCCGGGGTGCAAAGCGTTCCCCTCTGCTGTGCGCTCAACAACGGATTACTGCAATTGACGTAGTAGTCGCCCAGGCCCGTAGGATCGAGCGGATTGGCGTCTTTAAACAGGGCCGCCGGCGCGATCACCTGGTGCGACTTGTCGTCCATGAAGTAGAACTCAGCATATGGTTTAAACCAGTCGGTGATCTCCTGGTGCGCCAAAACCGCAGCGTTGTAGCGATCGTCCTCACGCGTCATGTAGATATATTGCTGCGAGTTGAAGGCTGCCGGGGGATTCGTCGTAACTGAACCGAAGGGTACAAAACTAGTTCCTGACACGGCATACTCGGTCCCCGCGTTAGGCCCGGTTACCGGTCTAAAGTAGTTCGAATTCGAGGAACCACTGCAGGCGACGCCGGTGACATTGCCGTTATCGTCGGTCGTGGGTCCCAACTGGCATCCGCCGAAATCGCGTTGGCTGCTCACGACCGGATCGGCGTGGCGGTAGCTCAGGTAGGCTGTGACGTTGCCCTTGCCGTCCGCAAAATTCGTGCCCGCGAGCAAGTCGAACGTGCGGTTCCGCCCGTCCTTCGCAGTGCCCGTGGCCGGTATGGTGTTATCGAACTGGCGTACCAGGCCCTGTACGTAGGTGTTGCCGTTGTCGTGCCAGTTCTCGCCGAGTTGGCCGTCAACCTGGAATCCTTGGAAGTTTTTCTTCATGATGAAGTTGACGACGCCCGCGATAGCATCGGAACCGTATGCCGCAGACGCACCGCCGGTGACGACTTCGACGCGCTCGACGAGACCCGCGGGAATTTGATCGAGGTCAGGGGCCGGTGACGCGATGGCCGTTTGCGGCGAGCCGACGCCGAGTCGGCGACCGTCGACGAGCACCAAGGTGCGCTGCGGTCCGATGCCGCGTAAGTCGGCCGTCGCAACGCCACCGGCGGTTGACAAACCGCTCGTGCCGTTACCGAGGTCCTGTCCTAAATCATTCGTGAAGTTCTGGGGCAAAAGACCGATGATGTCCGTAATATCGGTTTTACCGGACACTTCAAGATAGTCCGACGATAAGACTTGGATTGGGCTGGTGCTTACCTCGTTCGGCGCGGCGATTCGCGAACCGGTGACAATGATCTCTTGCAACGGTTCTGCGGATGTGGCGGGTTGCTCCTGCGCGAAGATGGGCATGCTGGGTGCTGCAATGACTGCAGCCAGAAGTAACCGCTTTGCAAAGGCGGACGCAATTTGATACATAAAAATCTCCCCCTCAAATACTGGCTCCTATGGCGCGTGGAGTGTGCGCTTTGTAATCCCACCGTCGTCCTGACGCAACACTCACATCCTCGCCGTCAAGGCCAATAATTGATGAAATGATGCAAATACAATATTCATAACTCCATACTATAAGCCGTTTTCCGTAAATAAAAGTTAATTTCAGTAAAGTAAGCCGTCAATTCTTGAGCCTATAGAGAGTGCTCGGGACCCTTGAAAACCAGCATGCGGCGGGGACGCCACACATGAAGTGTTGGCGCCATCTAACGAGATAAAATTGCAATATTTACAAAAGCCGCCACGGTACTCGGGAGTTTCCAAGCTTGTCGAGAACCAAACCGACCACCGAGAAAAAAAAGCCCCCCGAGCACCGTTGCTCGAGGGGCTGGATCAATCACTCGATCAAAAAATCGCTGAGCCGCTATTTCCCACTGATGATGTGCAGAGCGACGCGTCGATTCTGCAGCCTGCCATCGGCGGTCGCATTGTCGGCGATCGGATGTTCCTTGCCATAGCCCTTGGCGGTCATAGTGTTGGTGACGCCATGATCCTTGAGATAAGCCATCACCGATTCAGCTCGGCGGCGCGATAGCACCAGGTTGTGCTGCGCTGTTCCCCGACTGTCGGTGTGACCATGTACTTCGATCACCAGCTGAGGGTGCTTTTTCAGCGTAGCCACGCCGTAGTTCAGCACATCGTTTGATTCCGGCGCGAGATCGGCAGAATCGGTGGCGAAGTTCACGCCCTCGAGTTTGATCTCGTCCTTGATGGTGCACCCAACCGAGTCGACCAAATCGCCGCGCGGGGTATTGGGGCATTTATCAATGGAGTTCAACACACCGTCCCCATCATCGTCTCCATCCACCGGCGGCGGAGGTGGCGGCGGGGGCGGGGGAGGCGGCGGCGCGGGCGGCAGCTCTCTGACCACCGGCGGCGGGGGCGGCGTGGGAGCGCCGAACATCAATTGAAAGCCCACCCCCACAATCACGTCACCGGGATTATGCGGTACGTAGCGCGTGTTCTGCACGAATTCGTAGCGATACTTCGCCTCGGTGCGAAACTGCAACCGCGTCGCGCCCGCTTGGCTGCCGATGCCCATCAAAACACCCGCGCCGGCTTCGGCCAACCATTCCTTGTTGTTCACATGGCCGCCGACATTGTCGCCCATGCCCCCTGTGCCGACGAGTATGAAGGGATGAACCATGGACGTGACCGGGAGGAATTTAAACAATCCGTCGACAGTGATGGCGTTGAGTTTTTCCCGCGCACCGCTGCCATTAATTCCAAAGGAACCGTTGCCCAACGCCAGTTCGGCGGCGAAATGGGGCGTGAAGTCATAGCCCAGTCCGATTTGATATCCGGCGTGGTCCTTGGAGATCCGGCTATCGTCGAGAAACGTATATTGTCCCAACGCACTTAGGTACCAGGCACCAGTGTCGTCATATGCGTCGGCCGCTAGGGCACCGCCGCTCATTGCGCACGCCGCGCCTATTAATCCACCCAAAATCACTCGCTTCATATCCAGCTCCATGTTGATTCGCATAAAGACAACAAAACCTATACCACGCATTGACATAAATTTCTGCGAAATCCATTGGAAATGGCCGCCCGCAGGTTAACCCGCTCAATCAATGTTGCGTTTGTACTACATGCGTTGGAGATGTATGTAGGTGCGAACCCCTTGCAGGTGTAGGAGGGGGCAGAATCCGGATTTCGAATACCTTCGGCCAGTTTTTTCCCGTCACATAGAGGCGGTCGTGTTTAGCGTCGTAGGCGATGCCGTTCAAGACGTCCGTTTGTCCCCACGTGATGTCGGTTGGCTTGAGCAGTCCCGCAA
>JALYIW010000178.1 GCA_030775625.1 Pseudomonadota bacterium
TCGCGCGCGACACCAAGTTGGGTCCTGAAGAAATCACGGCCGATATTCCCAATGTGGGCGACTCGGCGTTGGCCAAGCTCGACGAAGCAGGCATCGCCTTCATCGGCGCCGAAGTGCGCGCCGGGGATATCCTGGTGGGCAAAGTTACGCCGAAGGGCGAAACCCAGCTGACGCCGGAAGAGAAGCTGCTGCGGGCGATCTTCGGCGAAAAGGCTTCCGATGTGAAAGACACCTCGCTGCGCGTGCCCCCGGGCATGGACGGCACGGTGATCGACGTTCGGGTCTTTACTCGGGACGGGGTGGAGAAGGATTCGCGGGCCCTGGCGATCGAGAAATCCGAGCTCGAGCGGGTGCGCAAGGATTTGGCCGATCAGCAGCGCATTCTGGAAGACGATTTGTTCCAGCGCGTCCGCGGCATGATCGAAGGCAAGACTGCGGAAGCGGGTCCCAAGAAGGTCAAATCCGGCACCCAGGTAGACGACGCGTATCTCGCCGACATCCCGCGCGAACAGTGGTTCGAGATTCGCTTCAAGGAAGAGGACACGAACGCGCAGCTGGAAACCGTTTCCGAGCGTCTGAAGGGTCAACGCAAGGCGTTTGAAAAGCGCTTCGAAGAGAAGAAAGCGAAGTTGACGGCGGGCGATGATTTGGCGCCCGGCGTGCTCAAGATGGTCAAGGTGTACCTGGCCGTGAAGCGCCGTGTGCAGCCCGGCGACAAGATGGCGGGACGCCACGGCAATAAGGGCGTGATCTCCTCCATCGTGCCGGTAGAGGACATGCCGTATATGGCCGACGGTACGCCGGTGGACATCGTGTTGAACCCATTGGGCGTTCCTTCACGTATGAACATCGGGCAAATCCTCGAATGCCATTTGGGGTGGGCCGCCAAGGGGCTGGGCGCGAAGATCGGCAAGATGCTGGAAGCGCAGAATGCCATCGTCGAGTTGCGCAAATTCCTCGGCCAGGTCTACAACGAGACCGGCGGTCAGAAGGAAGACATCAAGTCCATGAGCGACGCGGCGGTCATCGAGCTCGCCAGCAATCTCAAGAAGGGCGTGCCGATGGCAACGCCGGTGTTCGACGGTGCCAGCGAAGAGGAAATCAAGAATCTCCTGACGCTTGCGGACCTGCCGACATCGGGCCAGACGACGCTGCACGACGGCCGTACTGGCGAGCAGTTCGAGCGGCCGGTCACCGTAGGCTACATGTACATGCTCAAGTTGAACCACTTGGTGGACGACAAGATGCATGCTCGATCCACCGGGCCGTACAGCTTGGTCACTCAGCAGCCGCTGGGCGGCAAGGCGCAATTTGGCGGTCAGCGTTTCGGAGAAATGGAAGTGTGGGCGCTCGAGGCGTATGGCGCCGCGTACACCTTGCAGGAAATGCTCACGGTCAAGTCGGACGACGTCAACGGACGTACGCAGATGTACAAGGCGATCGTCGACGGCAACCACGAAATGAAAGCCGGCATGCCGGAGTCGTTCAATGTCTTGGTGAAGGAGATTCGCTCCTTGGCCATCAACATCGAACTAGAGAGCGAGGCCTAATCTATGAAAGATTTACTCAAGTTGTTCAAGCAGCAAGTGCCGGTCGAGAACTTCGATTCGATCAAGATCGGACTCGCGTCCCCGGACATGATCCGCTCCTGGTCGTACGGCGAAGTGAAGAAGCCGGAAACCATCAATTACCGGACCTTCAAGCCGGAACGCGACGGCTTGTTCTGCGCCAAGATCTTCGGACCCGTGAAGGACTACGAGTGCCTGTGCGGCAAGTATAAGCGTCTGAAGCATCGCGGCGTGGTGTGCGAGAAGTGCGGCGTCGAAGTAACCCAGTCCAAGGTGCGCCGCGAGCGCATGGGCCACATCGAGTTGGCGAGCCCAACGGCCCACATCTGGTTCCTGAAGTCGCTGCCGTCGCGCATCGGCTTGATGCTCGACATGACCTTGCGCGAGATAGAGCGGGTGCTTTATTTCGAGGCTTTCGTCGTGGTCGATCCGGGCATGACGTCGTTGCAGCGCGGTCAATTGCTCACCGACGAGATGTACCTTGAGTCCATAGAAGAGCACGGCGATGAGTTCGACGCCCGCATGGGAGCCGAGGCGGTTCATGAGCTGCTCAAGTCCATGGATCTGCCCTCGGAGGTGGTCAAAGTTCGCGAAGACATGGCGAACACCAACTCGGAGACCAAGATCAAGCGCCTGTCCAAGCGCCTGAAACTCATTGAAGCCTTCATGGAATCCGGCAATAAGCCGGAGTGGATGGTTCTCACCGTATTGCCGGTGTTGCCGCCCGATCTGCGCCCCTTGGTGCCCCTCGACGGCGGCCGCTTCGCGACCTCCGATTTGAACGATTTGTATCGCCGCGTAATCAACCGCAACAACCGCCTGCGCCGGCTTTTGGAGCTGAACGCGCCGGACATCATCGTGCGCAATGAAAAGCGCATGTTGCAGGAAGCGGTCGATGCGCTGCTAGACAACGGCCGCCGCGGCCGTGCCATCACGGGCACCAACAAGCGTCCGCTGAAGTCTTTGGCGGATATGATCAAGGGCAAGCAGGGCCGGTTCCGCCAGAACTTGCTTGGCAAGCGCGTCGACTACTCCGGCCGTTCGGTCATCGTCGTCGGTCCGACTTTGCGCCTGCATCAGTGCGGACTGCCGAAGAAAATGGCCTTGGAATTATTCAAGCCGTTTATCTTCTCCAAGCTGCAGCTGCGCGGCGAGGCGTCGACCATCAAGGCGGCGAAGCGCTTGGTGGAGCGTGAAGGGCCGGAAGTGTGGGACATTCTCGAAGAGGTGATCCGCGAACATCCGGTGCTCTTGAACCGCGCGCCGACTCTGCACCGTCTGGGCATCCAGGCGTTCGAACCGGTATTGATCGAAGGCAAGGCGATCCAGCTGCATCCGCTGGTTTGCACGGCGTTCAACGCCGATTTCGACGGCGACCAGATGGCCGTGCACGTGCCGCTGTCGATCGAAGCGCAGCTCGAAGCCCGCGCTTTGATGATGTCGTCGAACAACATTCTCTCGCCCGCGAATGGCGATCCCATCATCGTGCCGTCGCAGGACGTGGTGCTCGGGTTGTACTACATGACCCGCGAAAAGGTCGGTGCCAAGGGTGAAGGCATGGCGTTCAGCGACGTCGCTGAAGTGCATCGTGCCTACGAGAGCCGCCATTGCGATCTGCAGGCGAAGGTCAAAGTGCGCTTGGTCGAACACATCCGCGATGCCGCCGGCCAGCTGGTGAAGAACATCCGTGTGGTCGATACCACGGCGGGCCGGGCGTTGTTGTCCGAGATTCTGCCCAAGGGCTTGTCCTTCGATGCCATCAACCAGGACATGACCAAAAAGATCATTTCCGCGACGATCAATGCGTGCTACCGCACCGTGGGTCTTAAGGAAACGGTCGTGTTCGCCGACCAGTTGATGTACACGGGGTTTCAGTACGCCACCCGTTCGGGGGTGTCGATCGGCGTCGACGACATGGTCGTTCCGCAGCAGAAGACCAAGATTCTGGCTACGGCGGAAAAAGAGGTGAAGGAGATCCAGGAGCAGTATTCCTCGGGACTGGTCACCAACGGCGAGCGCTACAACAAGGTGGTCGACATCTGGTCGCGCACCAACGACCAAGTGGCCAAGGCCATGATGGAGAAGTTGGGCACCGATGAAGTCATCGATACCAAAGGCAATAAGGTCCGTCAGAAGTCGTTCAATTCGATCTTCATGATGGCCGACTCGGGCGCTCGCGGTTCCGCCGCGCAGATTCGTCAGCTGGCCGGCATGCGTGGTCTGATGGCAAAGCCGGACGGCTCCATCATCGAAACGCCGATCACGGCGAATTTTCGTGAAGGTTTGAACGTACTGCAGTACTTCATCTCGACGCACGGCGCGCGCAAGGGCTTGGCCGATACCGCGTTGAAGACGGCGAACTCCGGCTATTTGACGCGTCGTTTGGTCGATGTGGCGCAGGACTTGGTGGTGACCGAGATCGATTGCGGCACGAGCTTCGGTCTGTCGATCACTCCCATCGTCGAAGGCGGCGACGTGGTCGAAGGCTTGGGCGAGCGCGTTCTGGGACGCGTGGTTTCCGAAGATGTGGCGATGGCATCCAGCGGCGAGGTGCTGGTCAAGGCCGGCGTATTGATCGACGAGAAGTTGGTCAAGTTGCTGGAAAAGATGGGTGTCGATCAGGTCATGGTGCGTTCGCCCATTACCTGCGAAACCCGTTACGGCGTGTGCGCCCAGTGCTACGGCCGCGACTTGGGTCGTGGTCATCGCATCAATATTGGCGAAGCGGTCGGCGTCATTGCGGCGCAGTCCATCGGCGAGCCGGGCACACAGCTCACCATGCGTACTTTCCACGTCGGCGGCGCGGCTTCGCGAGCGGCGGCTGCCAACGGCGTCGAAGTCAAGAGCAAGGGCACCATTCGTCTGCACAACATCAAGACCGTGCGTCACGAGAAGGGCCATCTGGTCGCGGTGTCGCGATCCGGCGAACTGGGCGTGGTGGATGAGTTCGGCCGTGAGCGCGAGCGCTACAAGATTCCGTACGGCGCCACGATTACGGTCAATGACGCAGATATCGTCGTTGCCGGCCAGGCGGTCGCGAACTGGGATCCGCATACCCATCCCGTGGTCACGGAAGTGGCCGGCATGATCAAGTTCTCCGACTTCGTCGACGGCATCACCGTCACCAGCCAGGTGGACGATGTCACCGGTCTGACCAGCACCGTGGTGCTGGACCCGAAGCAGCGCGGTTCGGGCGGCAAGGACCTGCGTCCGGTGGTGCGGCTGACCAATGCCAAGGGCAAAGAAGTCACGTTTGCCAATACCGACATTCCGGCGGTGTACGCCTTGCCTGCGGGCGCCATCGTCAGCTTGGAAGACGGTTCGAAGGTGTCGGTGGGCGACGTCATTGCACGTATCCCGCAAGAGTCGTCCAAGACTCGCGACATCACCGGCGGGTTGCCGCGTGTGGCCGACTTGTTCGAAGCGCGCAAGCCGAAGGATTCGGCGATTCTCGCGGAAGTCAGCGGCACGGTCAGCTTCGGCAAGGAAACCAAGGGCAAGCGCCGGTTGATCATCACCAACGAAGGCTCCGACAAGTACGAGGAGCTGATTCCGAAGTGGCGCCATCTCAACGTGTTCGAAGGCGAGCAGGTCGAGAAGGGTGAAGTCATCGCCGACGGTGAACCGAACCCGCATGACATTCTGCGGCTTCAGGGCGTCGAGGCGTTGGCGAATTACCTGGTCCGCGAAATCCAGGACGTGTACCGCTTGCAGGGCGTGAAAATCAACGACAAGCACATCGAAGTCATCGTGCGGCAGATGCTGCGCAAGATCGAAGTGGCGGATGCCGGCGATTCTGCTCTGTTGCGCGGCGAACAGATGGATCGCGGCCGACTACTCGACGTCATTGCCAAGCAGAAAGCCGAGGGCAAGCACCAGTCGACGTGGGAACCCATGTTGTTGGGCATCACCAAGGCATCATTGGCGACCGAGTCGTTCATCTCAGCTGCGTCCTTCCAGGAAACCACCCGCGTCCTCACCGAGGCGGCGGTTCGGGGTCTCAAGGATGACCTGCGAGGCCTCAAGGAGAACGTCATCGTGGGTCGACTCATTCCCGCGGGCACCGGCTTCGCGTATCATGCACGCCGTCGACGCGCGTTTGACGATACCCGGCGCCGCAGCTTCATGGATGTGAGCGGTGGTGTGGGCGACTCGGACGATGCAGTACCGGCGGGGGATACGGAAGCAGCCGAATAGAATAAAACAATAATAAGTATTCAAAGATGTGGTCCCGGGCTCGAAAGAGTTCGGGGCCTTTTTATTTGCGCTAGGCGGAGTTCAAGCCGGGCGCAGGTCGAGATTTTCGGTCGGGGAACTGTGAGTTTTAATTGCGATAAATGTCCAGGCTATTGCTGCAGTCATGCGCGTATCGCGGTCTCGGCACACGATGTCTCCCGCCTCGCCAAGCACTTTGGTATCTCTGACGCGGTGGCACGCAAACGCTTGACCTACCGCTATAAGGCGCAGGATATCGATGAGCGGATTCTGAGGCATCAGAAAGATTCGATATTCAAGACAGTGTGCCGTCTGTTCGACCGTGAGAAGCGCCGGTGCATGGTCTATGCGGCCCGACCCAATGTATGCCGTAAATATCCCTATGGGAACGCCTGCGGGTACTATTCGTTTGTGAAGTTCGAGCGTGATTTCCACGACGATCAAGAGTTCATTCCCACCGCTTGATTCTCCTGCACCGGCAACCAGTGCCGTATCGTCATTTGGCAAGAGCTTGACGTCATGGTGAGCAGCGAATTAAGTGCGTGCCCGCATCGCCCTCCCTGCCCGGGCTGCCCGCGTTTCGGACAGCCCGGAATTGCACCAGGCCCGCAAGGCGCGCTCGCCCAGCTGGCGCGCTTTCACGGGCTGCCCGACGTCGCCGTGATTTCGGGGCAGACCACCGGGTTTCGCCTGCGCGCGCGGCTGGCCATCAGGGGTCGCCTAGGCTCACCCAAGGTGGGGCTGTTTGAACTCGCCACCCACCGCGTGGTGCACATCCCGAACTGTAGCGTGCATCACCCTTTGATCAATCGTGTGGCTTCAGTCGTGCGGCGCGCCCTCGTCGATGCTGAAGTGACCAGCTACTCGGATAAGGCTCATCTGGGTCTTGCACGCTACCTACAAGTGGTGGTGGAGCGCAGTTCCCAAACCGCCCAGGTGGTAGTGGTCGCCAACAGCGCCACTGCCGAACCGCTTGCCAAGTGCTTCGATTTGATTCGTGAGCGGCTTGGGCCGGAGTTGCACAGTCTGTGGTTCAACTCGAATTGTGAGCCCTCCAATAGCATTCTTGGCCCGGAATTCCACAACTGCCACGGACCCGCCAGTGTGGTCGAACGGTTTGGCGGAGCCCGGGTTCATTATCCGCCGGGCGCGTTCGGCCAAAATAACCTCGAGATAGCGCAAAGCATCGTCGAGCACGTGGGCACCCAAATCCCTGACCACGTGCGCATCGCTGAATTCTATGCGGGGGTCGGTGCCATAGGGCTATCCGTATTGGATAAGGCGCGCGAGCTGCGAATGAACGAAACCAGCCCGCAGTCCCTGCACGGGCTGAAACTCGGTCTCCTCGAGCTCGGCGCGGAAGAGCAGGCTAAGATTTCCATCATCCCGGGGCCGGCGGGGGGTGCCTACTTGGCCGCTGCGGGAGCCGAGGTGGTAATCGCCGATCCACCCCGCAGGGGCCTTGACCCTGAACTCACCGCTTACCTAGCCGCACACCCGCCTGAGCGCTTTATATACGTGAGCTGCGCACTGGAGTCCTTTGTCAATGACGTTGCCCGGCTCACCCACAACGGTAGGCTGCGCCTGGCCGCACTCACCGCATTCAATCTCCTGCCGTTTACAGAACACGTGGAGACCGTCGCGCGATTCGAGCGCTGCTAAGCTGCCCTTGCTCTGGGGTACGTAACCGACTCAGCGAAATCGCCAATTAGCGGCAGTACTCGCCGCCATCGGTGCATTCGTGCCAGCCATGTTGGTGGTAGTAGCGATGATGGTCGCGATCGTAATAACCTTCGCGCGGGTTATCCCGCTCGCCCTCGCGGTAGCCCTCGCGCGGCGCCACAACGCATGCAGAAGCAAACAGCATTAAGGCTAACGCAACGCCCCTTTTGGTAAGAGTTTGCACGTTTTTCATGGAGGCCCCTGAGTGGTTTAGCTATGAGAAAACTATCAGCCACACATCGCGCGGTATGTCCATCTGGTGCATCGACCCGGTGTGAGCCGGTTCTGACATGTCGGCGACGCCGCTGGGCATACGGTGAGCCATGCGCGTGCAAAGTCGTGAAACCAATCACGTTTTTATTGTGGGGCACGTTTATCGTGGTATGACTTCCGAAAGGTGCAATCTTAATGTTGCTGCTGTCTGCAATTCTACGTGTTTCGCTGCCTCCCGAATCGGCGCCAAACGATTTGCTGGCTCAAGCTCGCTGGCGCCTCGGAAATCTCGGTTTGGCGATTATCGCCTTAGTATTCATTCTCGTGAGCTTCTGGCAGCGCTGAGCGGCAAGCTGTAAATTTTACGCTCGGGCCATAAGACTGCCCTCGCTCACACCAGCGTCCGGGCGCGCAGAATTGAAGCCAAATTCACCGGCGCCTGAACCTGTCGAATGGCTGTCTGCCAGCGTCCCGCTTCCGTTCGCAGCTTACCGACGACCACCGACGAGGCGTGCCAGCCACGCACCAGTGCGTCAACGGCGTCAGCGAGCAGCTCTTCGCCGACCTGGAACTGACCGAGGGTTTTTTCCAGCGAGTTGATCATGACGCAGCGACTCTAGCGCAACTCCTGTCACTGGAGAAATTGTCTGCGATTCGAGACATAGGTGATAGCCTTCGTGAGAGTGGTACCCATACGGGGGAGAGCGTCGGATGGCCGCCATTTCGGAAGCCCACCGCATGGAGTCGGAAGGTCAAGCGGTGACGCGCTTGCTGCATGCATTGGAACTCACGGGCGGCGCACGCCACCGCGCCGTGGCAACGGCGATGGCATTCGTGGCAGGCGCGCGTGCTCGGCGCGACGAACGGCCATTTCTCGATGCTTTTTTACAAGAATTTGGACTGTCGAATCAAGAAGGCATTGCACTCATGTGTATTGCCGAAGCCTTGCTGCGCATCCCCGACGATGCGACCGCCGATCGCTTGATCGCCGAAAAGCTGGCCGCCGGCGACTGGTCGTCGCACTCCGGAAAATCGGCATCCTTGTTCGTGAATGCCTCGACGTGGGGGCTGATGCTCACCGGCGGCATTCTCGAGCTGGACCCGGCGATCAAGACGGATGCCGCCGGGTGGATGCGCAATTTTACGCGCAAGGCAGGCGAACCTTTGGTGCGCCTGGCGGTGCGGCGCGCGATGCGCATCATCGGCGGTGAATTCGTCGTCGGTCGCAGCATCGAAGAGGCATTGGCGCGCAGCGCCCGTGAGCCTGAGATGGGGCTGTGCTCGTTCGACATGTTGGGGGAGGGCGCCCGCACCCAAGCGGATGCGAAGCGCTATCTCAAATCGTACGAGCATGCCATCGATGTCATCGGAGCAGCCGCGGCGGGGCCCGCTCGAGAAGTGTCCGGCATATCAATCAAACTGTCGGCGTTGGAGTCTCGCTATTCCTTGCTGCACCGCGATCGGGTCATGGAGCGTTTGGTGCCTTTGGCCATGGCCTTGGGCCGCCGCGCGGCCAAGCTCGGCATCCAACTGACCATTGATGCGGAGGAAGCCGATCGGCTGGACCTGTCGCTGGATGTCATCGAGGCGCTGGCGCAGGATCCCGAAACCCGTGATTGGCCGGGCTTGGGGCTGGCGGTGCAGGCGTATGGGAAGCGCGCCTTGGACGTCATCGACTGGGCGGCCGCGACCGCACGCGAGAACGGCCGTCGAATGACTGCGCGGTTGGTGAAGGGTGCGTATTGGGATACGGAAATCAAGCGCGCCCAAGAGCGCGGGCTGGATGGTTATCCGGTGTACACGCGCAAACTCACGACGGACGTCGCGTATCTGGCGTGCGCCGGCCGTTTGTTCAGCCATATCGACGTCATCCATGCGCAATTTGCCACACATAACGCGCACAGCATCGCGTCTGTATTGCAGCTGGCGCCCAAGGGCGCGGATTACGAATTTCAGCGGCTGCATGGTATGGGTGGGCTGCTGTATGCCGAGGCGGCGCGGCAGGTGACTCAATTCCCTCGCGTGCGGGTGTACGCGCCGGTAGGCGAACACAAGGATTTGTTGGCTTATTTGGTGCGGCGGCTATTGGAGAATGGTGCGAACACGTCCTTTGTGAATCGGTTCATGGACGAGCAAGTGCCGGTGGCGGAGATCGTTCGTGACCCGATTTCGGAACTGGAACGGTTGGCGTCGTACGCGCATGCGAGGTTGCCTGCGCCTGCGGCGCTATATGCCGACCGGCGCAATTCGCGCGGCATCGATCTTGGCAGTCCGCAGGAAATCGCAACCCTGCGTGCATCGATCAAGGATCGCCGAGCCCGCAAATTCATGGTTGCTCCGACGGCCGGACCCATCGTCAATGGCACGGCGTTGCCGGGAGCCGCGCGCCCGGTGACCAACCCCGCGGACCGCCGCGACATCGTTGGCACTTCGCACGATGCCACGCCGGAGGAAATCAATCAGGCGTTCGATGCGGCAACCGCGGCGCAGTTGCAATGGGATGTGCGCGGCGGTGAATCGCGAGCGGCCGTACTCGACAAGGCTTCGGATGTGCTCGAGAGCAACCGGACGAATTTTTACGAACTGCTGGTGCGCGAGGCCGGTAAGACGGTGCCGGACGCCATCGCGGAGCTGCGTGAGGCCGTGGATTTTTGTCGCTACTACGC
>JALYIW010000179.1 GCA_030775625.1 Pseudomonadota bacterium
AATCACCGCCAACACCTGGCCGCTGGTGACCGTGGTGCCGTCGGCCAGTTTTATATCCTTCAGCACGCCGGCGACCGGCGAAGGCACCTCCAACACCACCTTGTCCGTTTCCAAATCGACGAGATTCTCATCGCGCGCCACGACATCACCGGGTTTCTTGTGCCATGAGACGAGGGTAGCGTCGGCCACCGACTCCGGCAGCTGCGGAACGCGAACTTCAATTGTCATTAACCTGTCCTACTTTGAACTGCGGCCGGAAGGCGCATTGTTTGCCTGGAGGTCTCTTCCGGCGGAACGCCTTGCAGCGCAGCCGTGACTAGATTTTTTTGTTGTTGCTCGTGCAACGCGGAAATGCCCGTGGCGGGTGCTGCCGCACCGGCACGCCCGGCATAAAGCAGCTCGTGTTTGGCACTCAGGCTCGACTGCAACCGATGGCGAATCTGATACCAGCCGCCCTGATTCTGCGGCTCTTCCTGGCACCAGACAATTTCACGGGCGTTGGAATATTTACGGAAGATGGCTGCGTATTCATCCGAAGGGAAGGGATACAACTGTTCCAAGCGCACGACAGCCACCGAGTCCACCTTGGCCTCGCGGCGTGATTTCAGCAAATCGAAGTACACTTTGCCGCTGCACAGAACGATGCGCGTCACTGCGGAGGGCTTGAGGTCGTCGATCTCGTCGATCAGCGGGCTGAAACCACCGGTGGCCAGCTCTTCGAGGCGAGACACCGCCCAGGGGTGGCGCAGCAGGCTCTTCGGCGTCATGACGATGAGGGGCTTGCGCAGCGGCCGCACCATTTGCCGGCGCAACATGTGGAACATCTGCGCCGGAGTCGACGGCACGCAGACCTGCATGTTGTATTCGGCGCATAGCTGCAAAAAGCGCTCCAGGCGGGCCGACGAATGCTCCGGCCCCTGACCTTCATAACCGTGCGGCAGGAACAGCGTGATGCCGGATAGACGGCCCCACTTGGCCTCGCCCGAACTGATGAATTGATCGATGATCACCTGCGCGCCGTTACAGAAGTCGCCGAACTGGCCTTCCCAAATGGTCAGGCAATGCGGTTCGGTGGTGGAAAACCCGTATTCGAAGCCCATCACTGCTTCTTCGGACAACGTAGAGTCAATCACACTGACCGTCGGTTGGTTGGTGGCAACGTGCTGCAACGGCACATGGCAACGGCCCGTAACCTGATCGTGCAGCACGGCATGCCGATGGAAGAAAGTGCCGCGGCCGCTGTCCTGACCGGTCAAGCGAATGGGATAACCGTCCTGCACCAAGCTCGCATACGCGAGGTTCTCCGCCGCGCCCCAATCCAACGCGAGTTCTCCAGTCACCATTCTTTCGCGTGCCTGCATGATGGCAAGGACGCGCGGATGCAGTTTCCAGTCAGCGGGGTAGGTGGTAATCGCCCGCCCGAGCGCCCTGAGGCGCCCCATGTCGACGGCGGTCCTGACCGCATCGGACCAGTCGGCGCCCAGATACTCGCTCCAATCCACCGTGTATTTGTTGCCGATGAGCCCGAGCGCCGCCCGCGCCTGGGGCTTGCCCTCATCGAGACCGGTGCGGTACTGATCGATCATCGCCGCGGCTTCCGCGGCGCTCAGCACACCCTGCGCCGCGAGCTGTTCCGCATAGAGTTGGCGCGCCGTCGGCTTCTTGCGGATCACCTGGTACATGAGCGGCTGAGTTGCGGCCGGCTCATCGGCTTCGTTGTGGCCGTGGCGGCGGTAACACACCAGGTCGATCACGACGTCCTTATGGAATTTCATCCGATATTCGAGAGCGAAGCGCGTGACGAAGCACACCGCTTCGGGATCATCGGCATTGACGTGCAAAATCGGTGCTTCGATCATTTTCGCGACATCTGAGCAATACAACGTGGACCGCGCGTCGTGCGGCTCGCTGGTGGTGAATCCCACTTGATTGTTCACGATGATGTGGATCGAGCCGCCCGTGTAGAAGCCGCGAGCCTGCGACAACTGCAAGGTCTCCATGATGACGCCTTGCCCGGCGAATGCCGCGTCGCCGTGAATTTGCACGGCGAGCACTTTGTCGCCCGACGCATCGCCGCGCCGTTCCTGGCGTGCGCGCACCGACCCTTCGACCACGGCATTCACGACTTCCAGATGCGAGGGATTGAAAGCCAGTGCCACATGGACATTGCCCGATTCGGTCTTCAAATCCGAGGAGAAACCCTTGTGGTACTTGACGTCCCCCGAGCCACGCAGCTTGGCCAGATCATATTGCCCCTCGAACTCGCTGAACAAATCCTTCGGTGATTTACCGAGCAGGTTCACCAGCACATTCAGGCGGCCGCGGTGCGCCATGCCGATGATGGCCTCCTCGACTCCGCTCTTCCCCCCTTGCTGCACCAAATCGTCGAGCAGCGCCATGAGGCTGTCTCCGCCTTCGAGAGAAAAGCGTTTCTGACCCACGTATTTGGTGTGAAGATATCGCTCCAATCCTTCCGCAGCGGTGAGCTGCCAAAGAATGTTCCTCTTCTCGGTGGCGCTGAAGCGGCGCTGCATGCGCTGTATCTGAAAAGCATCTTGGAGCCACAGGCGCTCATCGGTATCCGATACGTGCGCGAACTCCGCACCGATGGTGTCTGTATAAATGAATTTCAGATCCGCGAGAATGTCTTTGAGCTTGGAGCGTGCGGGAATGGCGGCATTGCGGCTGCCGGTGAAGAACTCCGTGTCAAGATCGGCACTGGACAGACCGAAGTACTCGAAATCGAGCACATAAGGTTTGGCGCGCTCCTGCATGCCCAATGGATCTAATTTGGCAACCAAGTGGCCGCGATTCGCGTAGACCTGGATGAGCCTCGACACTGCGCCTTGTTTGGCGCTGGCCGATTCGGGTTGGGGGGCATGGCCGGCGCCGCGAGCCGCGGGAAGACTGAGCCGAGCCAGCAGTCTTTCACGAATGGGGGCATGCGCCACCTCCCCGACGGCGCCGCCATTGACGCCGCTGAAGTATGCGGCCCAAGTGGGGTCCACCTTGGTCGGATCCCTTAAAAAGTCTTCGTAGAGATCTTCAATGTAAGCGGCGTTTCCGCCGGAAAGGGCCGTCGTGGCCAATTGATCGGCAAGTGATTGACTCATGCGTGCATCGGTGGGTTAAAAACCTCAATAACATCAATATGATAAGAGCGCGATCGGTCACTCGACCGGCGGCTAGTTTAGCCGAAGGTGGGGCAATTTGGAATGTGATGCCGCCCGAGCAGAATTATAAGATGGGCAGGTCGATCGGCTCTGTGAGCATCGAATACTCATAGGCGATGAGGCTCAGGTAGCCGATGAGCACGCCGTAAAGCACCCACTCGACCAGGATCAGGCGCATGAACCGATACCGGGCAAGCGCAACCATAAATACCAAGCTGACGCTGGTCATGGTTATTTTCAAGGCAGCGAACACCGCGATGCTGCGATACAGGAGGACTGCCATGATGGGGTTCACTTCAGCAGCGCCACCCTGCATCAGCACGGGAGTGAGGAATGCGTCGAGCACGCTCAACAACAGGATGGCGATTGCTACCCCCAACAAATGCGGGGAATGCCAATCGAGAGTATGGAACCGTGACTCGTCGATTCGGCGCGGCGGAACCCGGCGACGGGGCATGAAACTGCCGTAACACACGGACCACAGCACGCGGCGCCGACGATCGTTCCGATCACGCCGTTCGTGCGCCGAGCGGTCGGTGGGTGTTGGATTCATCCCTGACACCTTCCGGCACTGCGAACGCCAGAGCAAGCTCGATGCGTCATAATCCAGGCGAATCGCGCATATTTTTTCCGCCCCGCTGCGCTACCGACACGGCGTGGGCAAAGGCTACCCGGGCAAACTCTCCGAGCCTTACCAAGGCCTAAGCACCGTTGTCTAGGAAGCTGTCACCAGTTTGGCGACGAAGTCACTCACCGGCATCGCGGCGAGGGCGTCGGAATCGTTGAACATGCCTCTGATCGACTCGGCTTGTTTCGCGCCGAAATGGGCGGCGACGCTGCTGTCGAACTTTTTTATCAGCAAGGGCATGCCTTCGGTGCGGCGCTTGCGGTGGCCGATCGGAAAGTCAACCTGCACGCGCCGACTGGCGGTGCCGTCTTTGAAAACCACTTGCACCGCGTTGCCGATGTAGCGTTTGTGCGCGTCGTAATATTCCTCGGTGAAGGTGCTGTTTTCCCGCACCTGCATTTTTGCGCGCAGGGAATCGACCCGAGGATCGCCGGCGATCGCATCTTCATAGTCGGAGGCGTTCAGCCTGCCGAACAGCAGTGCGATCGCAACCATGTATTGGATGCAATGATCCCGGTCCGCCGGATTGGCGAGCGGGCCGGTCTTGTCGATGATACGCACCCCGGGTTCCTGCGTCTCGATGATGACGCGGTCGATTTGATCCAATTTTGTGTGTATCTCGCCATGTAGAGTCATAGCCGCCTCGACGGCGGTCTGCGCATGGAATTCTGCCGGAAACGAAATTTTGAAAAGCACGTTTTCCATGACGTAACTGCCAAAGATCTGAGGCAATGACAGAGGCTGGCCTTTGAACAGCACGTCTTGAAATCCCCAGGTCTTGGCCGACAGCGCCGAGGGATAGCCCATCTCGCCTTTCAGGGCAAAGAGTGCGTGACGCACGGCGCGGCTGGTCGCGTCCCCCGCAGCCCAGCTCTTGCGAGACCCCGTATTCGGCGCATGCCGGTACGCCCGCAGCGCACCGCCGTCCACCCAGGCATTCGAGACTGCGTTGATGATTTGTTCTCGCGTTCCGCCGAGAAGCGCAGTCACCACGGCTGTGGAGGCGACGCGCACCAAGAGCACATGATCCAAACCGACGCGATTGAAACTGTTTTCCAATGCCAGTATCCCTTGGATCTCGTGCGCCTTGATCATGCCTGTCAGCACGTCGCGTACTTTGACGGGCTTACCGGAGCGCGAGAGGTAATCGGCAACCGCGAGGATCCCGCCCAGGTTGTCGGAGGGGTGCCCCCACTCGGCGGCCAGCCAGGTGTCGTTGAAATCGAGCCAGCGGATCATGGTCCCGATGTTGAATGCCGCATTTATCGGATCCAACTCGTAGGCGGTGCCCGGGACGCGTGCGCCCCCCGACAGAGTCGCGCCGGGCACGACAGGCCCCATTAATTTCGTGCAAGCCGGATACTTCAGCGCCTGAAAGCCGCATGCCAAAGTATCCATGAGGCAATAGGCGGCGGTCTCGTAGGCCACAGCGCTCTTAATTTGGAAGCTTAAGGCATAGTCGGCAATCGCCGTGAGTACCTGATCCGGTGCGGGACGCTCCGCAGATTTAATATCGTGGGACATGAGGGATGCTGAACTCTCGGAGTTGCTGATTTAAAGGAAACGGCCGTCGAAGCGCTACGGGCGCCGTGCCAAGGGCACAAACGGCAAATCCTCGGGACCGATGTAATTTGCGCTCGGCCGGATGATCTTGCCGTCCTCGCGCTGCTCGATGATGTGCGCCGACCAGCCGGACGTGCGGCTGATCACGAACAGCGGCGTAAACATGGCGGTCGGCACACCCATCAGGTGATAAGACACGGCGGAGAACCAGTCCAGATTGGGAAACATCTTTTTGATCTCGTGCATCACCGACTCGATCCGCTCGGCAACGTCGAATGCGCGCATGTCATTGGCCTCACTCGCCAATTTTTTGGACACGCCTTTGATCACTTCATTGCGCGGATCAGAGAGGGTGTATACCGGATGCCCAAAACCGATGATGACTTGCTTCTCCGCCACCCGTCGACGGATGTCCGCTTCGGCGGCGTCCGGGGTCGCATAGCGGCTCTGAATCTCGAAGGCCACTTCGTTGGCCCCGCCGTGTTTCGGGCCGCGAAGCGCGCCGATTGCACCCGTGATACAGGAATAGATATCGGAACCGGTGCCGGCTATCACTCGCGCAGTGAAAGTCGAGGCATTGAACTCGTGCTCGGCGTACAAATTCAGCGAGGTGTGCATGGCGCGGACCCACGATGCGGGCGGAACGGCGCCGTGCAATAGGTGCAGAAAATGTCCGCCGATGGAATCGTCTGCGGTTTGCACGTCGATGCGCCGGCCGCTGGTGGCGTAGTGATGCCAGTAGCACAACATGGACCCGAGACAGGCCAAGAGCCGATCGGCCAGTTCTCGCGCCGCGTCACTCTTTTGATCACTGCCCTCCGGCACACAGCACCCGAGCGTCGACACCCCGGTGCGCAGCACGTCCATTGGATGACTCGACGCCGGGAGCTGCTCCAAAATCGCGGTGACAGCGGGCGGCAAGGCGCGCAAGGCATTGAGCTTGAGCTTGTAGGCCGCCAGTTCTGCGCGGTTGGGCAATTTTTCGTGAACCAGCAAGTGCGCGATTTCCTCGAACTCACACTGCGTGGCGACGTCGAGAATGTCATAACCACGATAGTGCAAATCATTGCCGGTTTTGCCGACCGTGCAAAGAGCCGTATTGCCCGCAATCACGCCGGACAGGGCAACGGATTTCTTCGGTTTGAGTGCGGCCGGCGGCGGCGCGGCATCAGATCTAGTGGTCACTTTTCCTTCCCCTCGGCGAACAACTGATCCAACTTGCCTTCGTACGCGTGATAGTCGAGATACCGGTACAAATCCGCGCGGCTCTGCATTGCGTCGAGCACGTTCTTTTGCGTGCCATCGCGGCGAATCGCCTCATAGGTTGCAAGCGCGGCGGCGTTCATCGCGCGATAAGCGGAGCAGCAATGAAGAACTATATCGACTCCAACCGCGCCGAGCTCCTCCCTGGTGTACAGAGGCGTGTGGCCGAATTCTGTGATATTGGCAAGGATCGGCACCTTTACGGCGGCTTTGAACCGCCGATACATGCTGAGGTCGGTCATGGCTTCCGGGAAAATCATATCGGCGCCCGCCGCGACGCACGCGATGGCGCGCTCGATGGCCCTGTCGATGCCCTCCACCGCCAGCGCATCGGTGCGCGCCATGATCACGAATTGCGGATCGGTGCGCGCATCGACGGCTGCTTTGACTCGGTCGACCATTTCCTGCTGCGAAACGATTTCCTTGCCCGGGCGGTGGCCGCAGCGCTTGGCTTGAACCTGATCTTCGATATGCAGCCCGGCCGCTCCGAACTTGATGAAGCTCTTTACCGTGCGCGCAATGTTGAACGCACCGCCCCAGCCGGTATCGGCATCCACCAACAGCGGCAGAGGGCAGGCATCTGTAATACGGCGAATGTCGATCAGCACGTCATCCATGGTGCTGATGCCTAGATCCGGAATCCCCAATGAATTGGCGGCCAAGCCGCCGCCCGACAGATACAGGGCCTTGAAGCCGCACGCGGCGGCCATTCTGGCGGCATAGGCATTGATTGCGCCCACCACCTGCAGCGGGCGTTCGTCGGAAACCGCCGCGCGAAATAGGGCTCCGGGGGATTCTTGCATGATAGCTCTCTCTGTCATACCCATCGTTAAAACTATAGTGCCAACCGCTGACGCCCTCCGTGACCAAAACGCTCAAAATACTTGCGATAAGTTGCAACACTCAGGAGTGCAGGCTGCGACGGAATTCGCCGGGAGAAGCGCCGGTCCATTTTCTGAATGCGCGATGAAAGGCGCTGCGTTCGGAAAATCCCAATTCAAGCGCAATGTCCATGACGCTGCGGCGGGAGTGGCTCAAATAGCTGATTGCCAAATCTCGGCGCAGCTGATCTTTGATTGATTGGTACGAGGTGCCCTCCTCGTGCAATCGACGCCGCATGGTCGCCGGAGTCATGTTCAACACGCCGGCCAGAGCGTCGAACTCGGGGACCCCCACCGGCAAGGATTGGCGCAACCGACGCCTGATTCGCGCGCTCAAGCTGCTGCCGTTCTTGTACTTCACCAAAATGTTTTCGGGTGCGGTCCGCAGAAATTCCTTGACCGATCGTTCGTTCTGCACAATGGGAAGATCCAGATAGGCGGCTTCGAAGACGATCGCCGTATTGGGAGCCTGAAACTTCAAGTCCGTGCTGTACATTAATCGGTATTCAGCACTATGGGCCGGCGTCTGATAAGCGAATTGTGCCCGAATGATTGGGATCCGCCGGCCAACCAACCAGCACGACACCCCATGCAGCAACATGAGGAGAACCTCGTGGGCAAATACTCGATGAATCCCGCCGGTGTTGTGCTCATATAAGGTGATGCTCGCCTCGCCGCCGCCGCGCATCAAAACCCCCGATAGATCATCGAGGATCAAATCATAGAACCGCAGACTGCGTTGCAGGGCATGCGCCAGCGTCTTACAGCCCAAGATGGAATGACACAGCATCGCGAAACTGCCGGCCTTCATTCGGCGCGAATCCTGGCCGAAGAACTCATCGTCCAAGGTCAGGGCGACCAGCCGCCAAAGAGCGCCATAGTGCTTGGCGGACACGCGCGCCTGCGGCGCCTCCAATAAACTCGGCGACAGGCCGACCCGGAGGAGTAAATCATCGACATCCAGATGACGGGCGCGCACGCTCTGCAGCGCCGCGGCCACGAAGCAAATCGCAATGGTTCCGGGTTCGGACCGGGAGACCTCGGCCGCGGACTCCCGGCTCAACGGCCCCGGTAGGTGTTGCATTTTCGCTCACGCATTTTGATCAATTTGGGCACCGATGAGTCCGTGCTCGAGATCTATAGTTTACGCGATACAGCATCCGCGGGATTACCTTAAAATTATGCTCAGAGATTTTTATTCTGACGAGCAGCGCATGATCCGCGACTCGGCCCGCGAATTCGCGCACGCGGAACTTAAGCCGTGGGCGGCACAGTGGGATAAAGACGGCTGGATTGCGGATGCCGCCGTCGCCAAGCTCGGAGAGTTGGGCCTGCTCGGCATGATGGTGCCGGATGAATGGGGCGGCTCATACACCGACTACACCGCTTATGCATTGGCTATCGAAGAGTTAGCCTGCGGCTGCGCGTCGACCGCCGCGCTGGTGAGTGTGCACAGCTCCGTGGGCTGCGGGCCGATACTCGCATTCGGCGATTTAGGGCAGAAACGACGCTATCTGGGGGACATGGCGCAAGGCCGTTCCATCGGCTGTTTTTGTCTGACGGAACCGCAGGCCGGGTCCGAAGCACACAACCTCAAGACGCGCGCCACCCAGCAAGACGGTGGTTGGGTGTTGAACGGTTCCAAGCAATTCGTCACCAACGGCAAACGCGCCAAAGTTGCCATCGTGTTCGCCGTCACCGATCCCGAATTGGGCAAGCAAGGTCTGTCGGCATTCATTGTCCCGACCGAGACGCCGGGATTTCTCGTCGGACGCCTGGAACATAAGCTGGGTATCCGCGCGTCCGACACCTGCGCCATCACTTTGGAGAATTGTCGAGTTGGGCCCGAAGGTCTCCTCGGACCCCGAGGCAAAGGGCTATCGATCGCGCTATCCAATCTGGAGGGCGGACGCATTGGCATTGCGGCGCAGGCCATAGGCATAGCGCGTGCCGCCCTCGAGGCGGCGGTCGCTTACTCCAGGACCCGCAAGCAATTCGATCGACCCATTGCCGAGTTCGGCAGCATCGGCGATATGTTGGCGGACATGCTGACTTCCATCAACGCCGCACGCCTGTTGACGCACCACGCAGCCCGAATGCGAAGCGCGGCGATTCCCTGCCTCTCGGAGGCCTGCCAGGCTAAACTCTACGCCTCGGAAATGGCCGAACGGGTGTGTTCCAAGGCGATCCAGATTCATGGCGGCTACGGCTATCTCGAGGATTACGGCGTCGAACGGCATTACCGCGATGCGCGGATCACGCAAATTTACGAAGGCACCAGCGAAATTCAGCGCTTGGTGATCGCGCGAGCGCTACGGACACAGGAGGAACTCTTATGACGATCAATCCTGCCGCCAAGGCAGACCCGGTGACCAGCGTCAAATTGCTCATCAATGGCGTTTTCATCGAATCCAAATCGACCGAGTGGCGCGATGTCCGGAACCCCGCGACCCAAGAGGCCATTGCGCAGGTGCCGTTCGCCACCGATGCGGAAATCGCCGCCGCCGTCGCCTCGGCCAAGGAGGCCTTCAAGACCTGGAAAAATACGCCGTTGGCTGCGCGCGCCAGAATCATGCTTAAATTGCAGGCGCTGGTGCGTGAGCACATCAGCCGCATCGCCCGCACCTTGAGCGCGGAACAGGGCAAGACGCTCGCCGATGCCGAGGGCGATGTGTTTCGCGGCCTCGAAGTCGTCGAACACGCCTGTTCGATCGGCAGCTTACAGTTGGGCGAATTCGCGGAAAATGTCGCCGGCGGCGTGGACACCTACAGCATCCGCCAACCCATCGGAGTTTGCGCCGGGATTACCCCGTTCAATTTCCCCGCAATGATTCCGCTGTGGATGTTTCCGATGGCCATCGTGTGCGGCAACACCTTCGTACTCAAGCCCTCCGAGCAGGACCCGCTCACGCCGATGCTGCTCGCCGAGCTGGCGCTCGAGGCGGGAATCCCACCCGGCGTACTCAATATCATTCACGGCGGTAAACGCTGCGTCGATGCGCTTTGTACTCATCCTGACATTGCTGCCGTGTCGTTCGTCGGCTCGACGCAGGTGGGCACTCATGTCTACAATCTCGCTTCGCAACATGGAAAACGCGTGCAAAGCATGATGGGTGCGAAGAATCACGCCGTCGTCATGCCCGATGCCAGCAAGGAGCAATCCCTCAACGCGCTCGTCGGCGCAACCTTCGGCGCCGCGGGACAGCGTTGCATGGCGACTTCGGTGACGGTGCTGGTCGGCGAGGCGCAAAAATGGATTCCCGACATCGTCTCGAAGGCAAAGACTCTGAAAGTCAATGCCGGTCAGGAAAAAGACACTGATGTAGGGCCGGTGATTTCCAAGACAGCGAAGCAGCGCATTCTCGGACTCGTCGAGGACGGCATGAAAGAAGGCGCCAAACTTGAATTGGACGGCCGCTCGGTCAAGGTCAGCGGGTATGAAAAAGGCAACTTCATCGGACCGACGATTTTCTCTGGGGTCAAGCCAGACATGAAGATTTACACCACGGAAATCTTCGGACCGGTCATGGTGATCGTCGGCGTGGACACCTTGAACGAGGCCATCCAACTCATCAACGCCAATCCTTTCGGCAACGGGACCGGCATATTCACCCAGAGCGGCGCCGCCGCCCGCAAATTTCAGAACGAAATCAATGTGGGTCAAGTGGGCATCAATGTACCCATCCCCGTGCCGGTGCCTTTTTTCAGCTTTACCGGTTCGCGCGGCTCGAAACTAGGCGACCTCGGTCCGTACGGCAAGCAAGTCGTGCAATTCTACACCCAGACCAAAACCGTGACGGCGCGCTGGTTCGACGACGATGCAACGGTGGGTGCAGTCAACACAACGATCAGCTTGAAATGAAAATCGCTTTCATCGGCCTCGGCCACATGGGCGCCCCCATGGCGCACAACTTGTTGAAGGCGGGTCACTCGCTCGTGGTATTCGACGTCGTGCAAAACCACGTCGATGCCCTGACGGCGGCGGGCGCCGCGGCAGCGACCAGCGCCGGGCAGGCGGCTTCACAGGGCGAACTGGTCATCACCATGCTGCCCTCCTCGCCGCAGGTCAGAGCCGTGTATCTCGGCAAAGACGGCGTGCTCACGGGCGTGGCCCGCGGGGTGGCGCTCATCGATTCGAGCACCATAGATCCGCAGACGGCTCGCGAAGTCGCGACGATTGCGGCCGATAACGGCAACCCCATGGCGGACGCGCCGGTGTCCGGCGGCACCGGAGGTGCGCAAGCGGGCACGCTGACGTTCATGGTGGGTGCCGTCCCGGAGCTCTTCGATCGGATCAAACCATTGCTCAGCCATATGGGAAAGAACATCGTTCATTGCGGCGCTGCGGGCACAGGGCAAGTGGCCAAGATCTGCAATAACATGTTGCTGGCCATCTCCATGATCGGAGTTGCCGAAGCGATGAACTTGGGAGCGGCGCTCGGCATCGACCCTAAAGTGCTCGCAGGGATCATCAATACCTCGAGTGGGCGATGCTGGAGTTCCGACACTTACAACCCCTACCCTGGCGTCATGGACAACGTGCCCGCGGCCCGGGGCTATAGCGGAGGCTTCGGCGCTGATCTCATGCTCAAGGATTTGAGCCTCGCGACTGATGCGGCAAAGCAGGCCAAGCAGCCCGTGGCGATGGGCGCACTCGCGCAACAGCTTTATCAGATGTTCAGCGCCCAAGGCTGCGGCGGCCAGGACTTCTCGGCCATCATCAATCTGATCAGGAAAATGGCCTAAGGCGGCGGAGTTACTCATGATCGAATGCACCATAGACGGACATGTAGCCCTTCTCACTCTGAACAACCCCTCGGCCAATACTTTCACCGCCGACGGCCTGCTGCGCTTGACCGAACTGGTCGACGAGTTGAATCGCGACATGAACGTCTATGCAATGGTGGTGACCGGGCAGGGCGAGAAGTTCTTCAGCGCCGGCGCTGATCTCAAGAGCTTCGCCGACGGCGACAAGGTTCAAGCTCGTCTCATGGCACAGCGCTTCGGTTCGGCCTTCGAAGCGCTGCAAAACGCACGGCCCGTCGTCATCGCCGCCATCAATGGCTACGCCATGGGAGGCGGACTCGAGTGCGCATTGGCCTGCGACATGCGCATCGCGGAAGAGCAGGCGCAGATGGCGCTGCCCGAGGCCTCTGTCGGGCTGCTGCCGTGCGGATGCGGCACACAAACCCTGCCATGGCTGGTAGGGGAAGGTTGGGCGAAACGCCTGATATTGACCAACGAACGCGTGAATGCCGAGACGGCGCTGCGCATCGGCCTGGTAGAGCAGGTCGTCGCCCCCGGCCAAGCGCGGCGCGCCGCCCTGGAATTGGCGCAACGGGCCTCGACTTTGAGTCCCCGCGCAGTCACTTTCAGCAAGGAATTGCTGCATCAGGCGCGCCACGCGGTTCCGCGGACGGCGGCGCTCGCGTTGGAACGCGAGCGATTCATCGATCTATTCGACGGCGAAGACCAGCGCGAGGGGGTGACGGCCTTCTTGGAAAAACGCAAACCGGCTTGGAAAAACGCTTGACGGAAATAATCTGCGAGGTTCGCAACCACATCGCTTTCATCACGTTGAACCGTCCCGCGGCCTTGAACGCCTTGTCGCTGGACATGGTATTGACTCTCAGCAACATCACGCACGAGTGTGCGCTCGACCCGAATGTTCGCGCCGTTCTGCTCAGAGGCGCCGGTGAGAAGGCGTTTTGCGCCGGTGGCGATATTCGCGCGCTGTACCAAAGCTACAAAACTTCCGGAACCGTGCACCGCGAATTTTTTGCCAGCGAATACGCGCTCGATTATTTTTTGCGCTTTTATCCCAAGCCATGCATCGCTTTGATGGACGGCATCACCATGGGCGGAGGCATGGGCATCGCACAGGGCTCTGCGATGCGAATCGTCGGCGAGCGCACCAGAATCGCCATGCCGGAGGTCGCCATCGGATTTTTTCCGGATGTCGGTGGAAGTTTTTTCCTTTCGCGACTTCCCGGCGAGCTTGGCCTCTATCTCGCCCTGACCGGTGTGCAAATTCGAGCGAGTGACGCCCTGTATACGGGCTTGGCCGACATTTACTTGGCGCCCGAAGCGGTGGAGCGCCTCGACGCAGAATTGGCCGGGCTCGCTTGGACTGCTGACCCGCGGGCGGATGTCGCCCGAGTCATCGATGGACTTAAATCGACCCCGCCCGGCCTCGTGCCGCTGGCTGCCGTACGTGGGGCCGTTGACCAGCACTTCGCCGCAGCGAGCGTCGCCGGCATTTTGAAGTCTCTGCGCGCGGAGCGGCGTCCCCAGTATGTCGATTGGGCGCGCCAGACTTGCTCGATTATCGAGACCCGTTCCCCGACAATGGTGGCTGTGACCTTGCAACAATTGAGGCGCGGACGGTCGATGAGTTTCGCGGACTGCCTGCGCATGGAATTCGACATGACGCAGCAGTGCTTTGAGCAAGGTGATTTCATCGAGGGCGTACGCGCAATGATCATAGACAAGGACAACTCTCCGCATTGGAGGCCGGCTAGCTCGAACGAGGTCACAGAGCAATCGGTTGACGGTTTTTTCGACGGCCGATGGCGCATGACGGCGCATCCGCTTGCCAATCTACAGGAGAACTTCTGAGCCATGGACATGAATAAAGTACAGGCGATTGTCACCGGCGGAGCCTCGGGCCTGGGTCGTGCGGTCGTCGAGCGCGTCGTTGCCAAAGGCGGCCGCGCGGCCATCCTGGATTTACAGGACGAGATGGGGAATGCAGTTGCGCGGGATATCGGCGCGTCTTTTTTCAGATGCGACGTGACGGACGAGTCGCAGGTGATCTCCGCCACCGAGAGCGCTCGATTGCAGATGAACGGCATCAATGTACTGGTGAACTGCGCCGGGATCGTCGGGGCGGGGAAACTTCTCGGCAAGGACGGCCCCATGGGAGGCGCATTCTTTGAAAAAGTGCTGCGCGTAAATTTGCTCGGAACGTTTCTTTGCGACAAAACCGCGGCCGACATCATGCAGCACAATGTTCCAAACGAAGAAGGCGAACGCGGAGTGTTGGTTCACACCGCGTCGGTGGCGGCATTCGAAGGGCAGATCGGTCAGGTTGCGTACGCGGCGACCAAGGCCGGGATCGTCGGCATGACCCTGCCGATCGCGCGCGAACTGGCAAGATACGGGATTCGCTGCGTGGCGATTGCACCGGGAATATTCATGACCCCCATGTTGGCGGGCCTGCCACAGGATGTGCAAGATTCCCTGGGTAAACAGGTGCCGTTCCCAGCCCGACTGGGCAAGCCGGCTGAATTTGCGCAGTTGGTGCAATCGGTGATCGAGATTCCGCCATTGAACGGCGAGACGCTGCGCCTCGACGGCGCCATCAGAATGCAGCCGCGCTAGACGGCGGATTCGGTATATTTTCGCGGCAGGAGAATTCGGAATGTCGTGCCGACGCCGTGCTCGGATGTCAGCTCGATCTTGGCGTCGAGCATATCGCACAAGCGTTTGACGATGGACAAGCCAATCCCTTCTCCAGCCTTCTCAGGCGAGGCGCGGACAGCTTCATTTTCGCGCGCCTCCTCTTCGCGCGCCGCCAACGGGACATCGGTGACGGCAGTGGCTTCGTGTTTTTCCAGCGCGTCAGCCAGGGGCTTACCTGAGGCGGTCGGCAAGCCGGGACCGGTGTCCTTGATGCAGATCTCCCAGCGTTTGGGATCGTTGGCACCGCTATCGCCCCAACTCACCGAAATTCCGCCATCCACTGTATATTTGACTGCATTGAGTAGCAGATTTTGCGCGACGCGCCGGATCTTGACCGCATCGCCATCGACGGCGAAGCCGGCTGGTCCGCTACAGTGAAGAAATAGCCGTCGCTCTAGAGCCAACGGGCGAATTCCCTCGCAGAGTTGCTGCAGGATGGGCGTCGCGTCCAGTGATTCAATGCGGCGCTGCTCTCGGCCGGCCTGCAATCGCGCCAGACTCGTCACATCATCGAGCAGATGATGCAAAGAGGTGACATTGCGCATGAGAATGCGCACGAAATTATCGCGCGAAGCATCGCGCAGGTCGCTGTGGGTGAGACCGACGGTAGCATTGGCCACCACGCCTAGATTACCCCGCAGGTCATGGGCCGCTTGCTGCCAGGTATCCGCTCTTTGCTGTTCCAGTTCGCGGATTTGCAGCAACGCGTCCTCGAGATCGCTGACATGGCCCGCTGCTTCCCGCTGCTGAAGCTGGAAGTACTGTCCGACGCTCTCTTCGATGCCCGTGCTGCACAAGGCGGCCCATACTCGTCGCGCCGTTGTTATCGCGGCATGTGATATTTGGGGATTTACCTGGATGTAGCTGTCGAGTTCAGCCACCACACTCTCGTTCAGCTTGCCGAGCTCACGGGTGACCTCGCGCAAATCATAACCCTGCTGCCAACGCTGCAAGCCGTGCGCCGCGGCGGATTCCTGGCTCGCGGCGCTGTCAAGTCCAGGGGCATCGGCGCGGGCGGCGCGCAGCTCGCGCTCGAAGGTGCAAAGCAAGGCTGGAATGTGATCGTACAGATCCACCCGCGGCAACGAATCGCTGGTGGTGAGCGCAGGGTCCTTTCTGACGGCATTTCGCCAAGCCCGCAGGATTTCTTCCCGTCGGCTTTTCAGATACTCCGAGAGCGCAACGAGTTCAGCTTTGATTTCATCCAATTGATCATCTCCTGGAAATAAGCGCCGATGGCTTGGGAAATACCCCGGCTTTGCTCAACATACCCGGTATCTCGCGTCCTATGCGGTCACTCAGCCATAGCGCCGATTCGATGAGCTTATCCAGATCGAGTCCCGTGCGATGGCCTGATCGCTCCAGCATATACACCACATCCTCGGTGGGCACATTGCCGGTAGCGCGAGGCGCGAACGGGCAGCCGCCGAGACCGCCCAGCGAGGCATCCACCGTAGCGGCGCCGGCGCTCACCGCCGCCCATACATTGGCGAGGCCCGTGTTGCGGGTGTTGTGAAAGTGCACGCGCACCGGCACCGGCCAAATCGCCGCGCGGACCTTTGCAACGAGGCTCTCGACATCTCGCGGACTGGCGGCACCGATGGTATCGGCCAACGCCACCTCGACCGGTCCCGCCGCCGCGGCGATCCGCGCCATGTCGATAACTCGCGCCGGATCCACCTCGCCGTCGAAAGGGCAGCCAAAAGCACTGGATATGGTGATCTGGGCTCTCTTGCCCTGTTGCCGCGCCAAGCCCACCACCTCGCAACACGTAGCCAATGCCTCATCCGAGGTCTGACCTTGGTTACGCGTCGAGAACCCGTCCGACGCCGCGCACACCGCCCCCAGTTCATCCATGCCGGCCGCCAGCGCTCGTAGGGCGCCGCGCCTGTTGAGTACCAAGCCGATGTAGATGACATCGGCGCGGCGAATCAGGCCCTCGGCAACCGCTTCCGCATCAGCCATTTGCGGAACCCGCTGCGGATTGACGAAACTATTGACCTCGATTCGCCGAACCCCGGCATTAATGGCGCGCGAAATAAATTCCAGCTTCTCCGCCGTGCTGAACGTGACGCTCTCGTTTTGTAAGCCGTCGCGCGGACCGACTTCGACCAATTCGATGTTTGTCATATATAATAATACTTTCAAGTACTTACAGTATATATATAAAAACTACGCGAAATCCATAAGGCGCCGCCGCCGAAACGCTATGTCTCAGGCTTCAGGACCGCTTCGTCATGTGATGGCGAACCGTAGGCTGACTCTGCCGATATTCTCGCCTTGGGTATCCCATGTCCACTCATCAAAAAACGCATCGCCGCGCCGATCGACGCGAATGACCGTTGAACAACGTGTCCCGTACTCGCCCGCACGAACGAACGCACTCGACAGCAAGCGCTCGCGCTCCAGGCCGACGCCCGTGCTCGGCAACTCCTCGTCGGGGGCGGGGCTGTCATCTCGTAACAGGGTCAAGAGCGGCCCCACATCGGCCATCGCAG
>JALYIW010000180.1 GCA_030775625.1 Pseudomonadota bacterium
CCAACCATTCCGCTCCCAGCAGCTCATGGCCATGCGCAAGCGCCACGGCATCCGCCGATAGTCCGATCGTGGTCTCCGCTTTCGGGCCGGTGCCTTTGCCCTTGGCGACATAAAAGCCGGCAGCCAACATCGCTGCACGCACGCTGGTCGAGTAGGTATAGGTGAAAAGCTGCGTCGGTCTCGGCGAACAGACTCGTTCGAGTTCGCGAAATGCCGCCAGGGTCCACAATGCGCTGTCGGTCCTGAAGGAAAACGGATCGAAAAAAATGATGTCCGGCGACGGTGCGTCGAATTTTCGAACGGCAAAATCTCCAAGCAGCAGCAGCCAGTCGATGCTGGCTGAACTGTTGGTCCAACGGCCGGCGCCGAGCAGCCGTCGTGGCGCTGCGTGCCGCAGATGCTTGAACCATCGTGTGTGATCCAACGCAAGCTTCAGCGCATCCAAGTCATTTTCAAAACTGACCAGAGTCAGGCGTCGCGCGAACGACGCGACAGGCATATTTTCGGCGGCCAGGATGGCCGCCATCGCGTTGGCCGCGGCACCCAGACCCACATCCCAAACGACCAGCGGCTCCTCTACCGCAGATTGCAATCGTTCGAGCAGCCGCGACTGCTCCACGTATAGCGAGCGAGCTTCTTCGGCAGGCTCGTTTACCGAATGCATGACTTCGCCCGAAGCGGTGTCGCGGATGTAGCCGACGTTCTCTCGCACCATGACTTCGTACCGCCCGCGCCTCAACCTCTGCCCGCGAAGCGTGGCTTTGGTGACATGCGTCGGCGCCTCACCGTAGCTGTCGCGTGCGTCGAGCACGTCTCTTTGCGCGTCATAAAACGCTAGCCAGGTATCCGCGAGTATGTGCTCCCGCATGGTGCGCATGAGCTGCATGTAAAAATGAATATTGTGAAGCCCCAAGAGCTGCCAGCCCAACGCTTCGTGGACGCGCTGCAAATGCCAGAGATACGCGATGGAATGGGTCCTGCACGTATAGCAGCGGCACGCAGGATCGATAGCGCCTTCCACGCCGCGATAGGCGGCGCGCCGCAAATCGCGCCTTCCCAAACTCGTGAAAGCCACACCCTGTCTGGCCAGGGAAGTCGGTAAAATACAATCGAACATATCCACGCCGCGATGCACGGCTTCGAGCAAATCGCGCGTAGTGCCCACACCCATGAGATATCGCGGTCGATCCTGCGGCAGCAGTTCGGTCACGGTGGCGGTACAGTCTTCCCGCTGCGCACTGCTCTCGCCCACCGCCAGTCCGCCTATGGCGTACCCGTCGAAAGGCATTTGCGTTATCGCATGCGCGCTTTCGATGCGAAGATCGGTGTAGCTGGCGCCCTGCACGATGCCGAACAATGCCTGTTCCGACTCGGCGCGAGCCGCCAGGCTGCGCTGCGCCCAGCGATGGGTCAGCTCCATGGCATTGCGGGCGACGCCGTACTCCACGGTCGATGGAACGCATTGATCGAGTGCCATCATGATGTCCGAGCCGATCGCCTTTTGCATCTCGATGCTGCGTTCAGGGCTCAGGCGAATCAGCGTGTTGTCGACATAGCTCTTGAACTCGGCATACTCCTCCCGCAGGGTGCGGCTGCCGGGCAACGAGAATATCTGGAAGCCTCCGGAATCCGTCAATACGGATCGGGGCCAATTCATGAAGCCGTGGATGCCGCCGAACTTCTCGAATATTTCGCGGCCCGGTCGCAGTAATAGGTGATAGGTATTGGCCAGCAACACCTGGGCGCCGCACTCGAGCAGGTCTTCGCGACGCTGCGAGCGTACCGCTGCATGCGTTCCCACCGGCATGAAAGTGGGAGTCAATACTTCGTTATGGCGAGTGGTGAAGCGCGCGGCTCGTGCGCGCGAGCCCGAGGCGGTGGCTTCGAGCTGGAAGTGGAGCCGATTCACGATAGGGAAACATACTGAACGCCGGCCGCCAAGGCTGACTTGAACAATCCTGCCGCATGTTTGAGCTCTTTCATGGCGTGAGTATAAGTCTCTGCTAAGCCGCTGCTCCGAGAATTTCCACCAACTGCACTCTGCTATCGTTGGTCGCGGACTCGAATTCAGAGCTGATGGCCATCAATTCCTGCTCATTGCAGGCGCTGACCGCCTTGATTAGACAGGCGCGATCGCGCCCGCGGCGCTTCGCTTCATACAGCGCCTTGTCGACCAAGCTGATGGCCGCATCCAGAGAGATGTCCGTCGCGGATCCCGCAATTGGAAAACACGCGTATCCGATGGAAATGGTGCAACGGATCAATTGCCCGTTCCACGCCACCGGCTCGCGGCGCACCGCATGCAACAGCCTCGCGGCCGTTAAATCCGCCTGCGCAGGCTTCATCGGCCGCAGAACCGCCAGAAACTCCTCACCGCCCCAGCGTACCAATTTGTCGTCTTCGCGCAGCGCCGCCGACAGCCGCTGACTCATCGCCGCCAGCACCGCATCGCCGGCGGGATGCCCGTGAGTATCGTTGATTCGCTTGAAGTGATCGAGATCCGCCAATAGTACACAGCCGCCGACGGGGCGTTCACCATCCACCGCAAGCACGTGTTCATTGAAATAGCGCCGATTCGACAAGCCGGTCAATGGATCGTGCTCGCTGCTGAATCGAAGCCGCCGGTTGGCTCTCCTTCCGCGGGCGAACGCCCAGATGAGCGCCGCGCAGATGCCGGCGATAAACATGGCAAGCGCCGCCATAAATTGCTGCATCAGCCGTTGGCGGTGCATTTCGGAGACTTTGAGGGCATTGTCGCGCCGCAAAAGTTCTAGTTCGCGAGCCCTGCGCTCGTCGTCGAACTGCGCGGACAGTTCCAGGAACGCGCGCTGACGCGTATTCGTCATGAACTTCTCGTTGAGATCCTCATAGCGGTGATAGACCTGAATGGCCATCATCAAATAGCCTGCGTGCTCCAGCGCTTCGGCGTATTCCTTCAGCAGTTCTTTGGCATCCAATAAATCGCTGCCGGCGAGCGAGCGGGCGATGGCCCCCTCTGCCAGCTTTTGTCCGGCTTTGATGCTGCCCAGTCCGATATAGGCAAGACCTTCGTTGAAAAGCGTCACCTGCTCGTCATCGCGTTGGTTCGTCCGCAACATGATTGGCAATGCTTGTTTGGAATATTTCAGAGATTCCGCAAAGTCGCGCGTTTTCAAATAGGAGTCGCCTAGATTGAGCAGCGCCAATTCGAGCCACTTGCTGCTTCCGGCGCGCTCGGCGTGTTCCAGCCCCGCCAGAGAGGCGCGGCGTTCCTCTGCGCGATCGCCGCGCCGGTCGGCGATGTCGGCGAGCTGCACTTCCATTTCCACCAGCGCCGCTTCATCTCCCAACCGAGTCGCCAAGCGGCGGGCTGCATCGAGTTGCAGCGACGAGCGATCGAAATTGCCGCTGTCGGTGTAAATGCGCGCCAGCGCAAGCATGGCGTGCAAGGTCCGCAGGTCGTGATGCAGCTTGTTGGCAACGTCCAGGGCCTGCTCCAAATTGAGCAGAGCCGTTTCAGCCTGCCCCAAGATCCGCGCCACGTAGCCGCGAAGAATCAAAACTCGGTATCTCTCGGAGTCGGTTTGAATCGAGTTCATATCTATGCGCTTAAGATGGGCTTCGGCCGCGGCGAACTGCCCGTGCTGGCGAGCGGAATAGGCACGCACGAAGTGGCCGGCGCGCACTGCGGAGGGATCACCACGGCGGGCGATGGCATCGAGCCGCCGCACAATGGCATGGACGTTCTCGTCGCGGTTGCCGTCGGCGTAAACCAAACCGCGGATTTCGAGCATTTCGATTTCCCGAGCGCTCGAATCCTGCGCCGGAGGCGGCGCGGTATCGATCACCTGCGCGGCGCGCTCAGGATCAGACCACTCGAGCATCTCCAACCGATCCGCATAGTTGGGCTCGGCCGCGGCAGGCGAGGCGAAAGCGACGGCAAGTAAAGCCCCGCCGATTGCCGCCAAAGACTTAATTGTTCGCATATCCGGCCATGATTAGACCGCAGTGCCGCAGCGCATATGCCGTACTTTTCGCATGTTCAAGGCAGGCGCGCCGTGATGAAGGCCACGGAACGCGGCTCACTGCGCGTTATGCTCGACTCGCACATGCAGCAGCTCGGGCAGCCCAGCCAGTGTATCGATGAGCAGGTCGCAATCCAGCGTGCGCGGATCTCGGCCTTCGTTGTAGCCGTAGGAGACGCATACGACCGGCATGCCGGCGGCACGGGCTGCTTGCACGTCATTGACCGAGTCGCCGATCATCAGCGTCTGCGGCGGCGTCGTGTGCAATGATTCGCACGCGAACAGCAATGGTTGCGGATCGGGCTTGCGGCGCGCGCACGTGTCGCCGCCGACCACCACATCGAGCCACCGAGACAAACCCCACCGCCGCAGCAAAGCATCCGCGAAACGATGCTGCTTGTTGGTGACGACGGCGGTACGCAATCCGGCCTCGTGCAGGATTCGCAACGCATCGACGGCGCCTGCATAGGGCTGTGCGGTATGCTCGTTCGATTCCTCGAGTTCGCCGTAGTGCTGAAAAAACCGCTCCATCATCGCCTGCCGCGCGGCTTCCTGCAGCGCATGGCCCTGGGCGGCGGCGGCGCGCTCGATCAAGATCTGCGAGCCGCGACCTACCATGGCGCGTACGTCGTTTACCGGAACCTTCGCCAGCCCGAATTCGGCAAGAGTCCGATTGAGCGCGTGGGCGATGTCCTCCGCCGTATCGAACAAAGTTCCATCGAGATCGAACAGTACCGCTTTGAGCGGTTGTCCGCGCCAGCGCGCGAAGTCGCCGCTAAGCATCGAGGGTGATGCTCACCGGACAATGATCGCTGCCCATGACGTCCGGGTGGATTTCCGCGCCCTTCACCGCATCGCGCAGCTGCGCGGAGACCAACACATAATCGATTCTCCACCCGACATTGCGTGCCCGGGAATTGGCGAAATGACTCCACCAGGAATAGTGTCCGCTACCCTGAGTGAACAGTCGAAAGGTATCGACGAAGCCCGCATCGATCATGTTCTGAAATCCTTTGCGCTCTTGGTCCGTGAAGCCTTTCTTGCCGCGGTTGGGTTTCGGATTCGCCAAATCGAGCTCGGTATGGGCGACATTGAGGTCGCCGCAAAACACTACCGGCTTGGTTTTCTCGAGCTGCTCGCAATAGGCCAGAAATGCCGGGTCCCAATGTTCAAAGCGCAGCGCCAGCCGGCTAAGGTCATCCTTGGCGTTAGGCGTGTACACCGTCACCACGTAAAATTTTTCGAATTCCGCCGTCATGACCCGGCCCTCATCGGCGCTGTCACGTTGCAGTTCGTCGGCGAATTTGAAGCGCCGGGAAAACTCCTGCGGAAACCCATTGACCACCGACAGCGGCTCTTGCCTCGAGAATATTGCGGTTCCCGAATAGCCTTTTTTCACCGCCGAGTTCCAGTACTCCCGATAGTCCGGCAGATCGATCTCGAACTGCCCGCGCTCTGCCTTGGTTTCCTGAAGACACACGACATCAGGCCGATGAGTGTCCAAGAACGGTTGGAACACTCCTTTCTTGAGTACTGCGCGAATGCCGTTGACATTCCAGGAAAAAATTTTCATGGCACCTTTCTCATCTGTCCAGCATTCAACGCGGCGCGTTGGCGGCGTTCGATTCCGACACCACCCAACCGGCGCCCAAGGCCTTGTAAACCGCAACCAGGGAGGTCGCCGCGTCCGTGCGGCTCTGCGACAACAGCAGTTCGGCGCTCAGAGACGTACGCTCCGCATCCAACACTTCCAGAAAATCGATCAAGCCACCCCCGAATCGCTTGCGCGCCAGGTCAGCGGCTTTGTCGCTGGCAGCCGCCGCAATCCGCAGCGCCTCGCGGCGAGTTTGCGAGTGACCATAATTGATCAGGGCGCCTTCCGTATCGGCCAACGCGCCCAACACCGCGCCCTCATAAGCGGCCAGTGCCGCATCGTTTTGCGCTTTGGCGGAGGCGATTCTCTCATGCACCCGGCCGAGATCGAACGCCGCCCATGAAATGCTCGGTCCAACGGAAAAAAATCTAGCATCGCGATGTCCAAAGTCGCTCAACACCGGCGCCTCATAGCCCACCTCGCCCACCAGTGTGACTTTCGGAAACAAATCCCCCACCGCGACGCCGATGCGCGCGCTCGACGCGGCAAGCCGGCGCTCCGCCACGCGGATGTCCGGCCTCCTGCGCAGCAATTGCTCGGGCGTGCCAATGGCATTCAACGTAGGCAAAACCGGCATCTTCGCCGATTGCGACAATTTTTCGATGAGGGCGGTCGGTTCACGGCCGGTCAACACGCTCAAGCGGTAGGCGGTGGTAGCGATCGTCGCCTGCAGGTTGGGAATGGATGCGAGTGTGGTCTGCCACTGCGCCTCCGCTCGCGAGGTGTCGAGCTCGTTGCCGCGGCCCGCGTCCAAGCGATTGCGGGTGAGCTTCAGCGAACTCATTTGATTGTCGGCATTGCGTTCGGTCAGTGCCAGCTGATCTTGCAGGCCCCGCAAAATGAGATAATCTCGCGCCACTTCGGCGATGACACTGACGCGTGCGTCCCGCAGCGTCGCAGCGGTCGCACCAAGATCACCGCGGGCGGCTTCGACATTACGCCGCACGCGGCCAAATAGATCGAGTTCCCACAGTCCATCGAAGCCCGCCTGAGCGGCATCGAACTCTCGATCATGCTGATCGACGCCCGGAAGCTGCTGCTGGCTGTCCAGTTTGTGAGAATAATCGGCCGCAATGGTTGCCGTCGGATATTGGTCAAAGCCAGCCAATCGCTTGGCGGCGCGGGCGGCACGAAGGTTCGCGGCCGCCACGCCCAAGTCCTTGTTATGCGCCAGGGCTGCCTCGATCAACTCGGTCATCAGGGGATCGTCGAAGCCGGTCCAGTACTTCTCCACCGCCTCAGATTCGGCGAAGCCGGGTTCACCGGCATTCGCGAAGTGCGCATTGACCGGCGAGTCCGGCCGCCGATAATCGGGCCCTACTGCGCATCCGGCAACCGCCATGGCGGCTGCCAGCGAAGCAAGCAGTGCGAATTTATGCATGGGGCGATCCCTCCCCGGGGGCAGCCGGCGGCTGCAGCGCTCGATCGGGACTGCGGCGCTTTTCCAGCCAGCCTTCGATGGTTACAAAAAACACCGGCGTCAAAAACAGGCCGAACGAGGTCACGCCCAACATGCCGGCGAACACGGCGATACCGATCGCCTGTCGCATCTCGCTGCCCGCGCCGCTCGCGGTCACCAGCGGTATCACGCCCATGACGAAGGCAAATGAGGTCATGAGGATGGGCCGCAGACGCAGTTGGCACGCCTCGATCGCGGCTTCGACCGGCGCGAGTCCATGCTCCACCCGCTCTCGGGCGAATTCCACGATCAAGATGGCGTTTTTACAGGCCAGCCCCACGAGTACGATGAAGCCGATTTGAGTCAACACATTGTTATCCGACCCCTTGAGCCACACGCCCAGCATGGCGGACAGCAGACACATGGGAACGATCAGAATGACCGCCAGCGGCAGGGCCCAACTCTCGTACTGCGCGGAGAGAATCAAGAACACCAGCATGACGCAGAGGGGGAATACCAAAAGGGCGGCGTTCCCGGCCGACTTTTGCTGGAAGGTAAGATCGGTCCATTCATATCCAAAACCATTGGGCAGGGTTTCACGGAGCACTCGTTCCATGGCGTTGGTCGCCTGGGTGGTCGAGGTGTCGAGCGATCCCTGGCTGTTGATGTCGGCCGATAAATAAACGTTGTAGTGCGAGACGCGATCCGGTCCCGCTTCGAAGCGAATATCGGCCACCGAGCCCATGGGAACCATGTCGCCGTGGAGGTTGCGCATTTTCAGATTGGCTATGTCTTCAGGCTGACTTCGATACTTGGGCTCCGCCTGGGCGTAGACGCGATAGGTACGCCCGAAGCGATTGAAATCATTGATGTACACCGAACCCAAATAGGCCTGCAGAGTATCGAATACGGCGGACAGCGGTACGCCCTGATTTTTCGCCTTCACGCGATCCACGTCGGCAAACAACTGCGGCACGCTGTTCTGGAAGGTGGAGTATGTGGCGTACGGATTGAGTTCGCGCTGTTGTCTGGCCTTGTTGAGGACCTCAGCCGCCACCCGGGCAAGTTCGTCATAGCCATGCGCGCCCCGATCCTGCAAATACAATTTGAATCCGCCGGTATTGCCCAAACCCTGCACGGGTGGTGGCGGAACTGCAAATATCACTGCGTCTTGGATGGCGCCGAACTTCTCGTTGAGCGTCGCGGCAATCGCAGCTGCGGATAGCTTTTTGTTGGTGCGCTCATCGAAGGGCTTGAGCGTAAAGAACAAAACGGCCGCGTTGCTCAAATTGACGAAACCCTGCACGGACAGACCGGAGAAGCCGATCGCATGATCGACTCCGGCGGTGTCAGTCGCCAATTTTGATACCTCCCGCACGACCTTTTCCGTCCGATCGAGCGAAGCGGCGTCGGGCAATTGAACGATGCCGATCAGGTACTGCTTGTCCTGAGCGGGAATGAATCCGCCGGGGACGAGGTGAAACATGCCCCAGGTGGCGACCAGCAAACAGAGGAATATGCCGAGTACCAGCACCCTGATGGCGGTGATGCGGCGCACGCCATGACCGTAACGCTCCGACGCGCTTTCGAATCCCCGATTGAACAAGCCAAAAAATCCGCCCAGAACGCGATTGATGCCGCGTTGAAAAGCATCGGGCTGCGCATTCTTGGGCTTGAGCAGCAATGCGGCCAGAGCCGGCGACAGCGTGAGCGAGTTGAACGTCGAAATGATGGTGCTCGCAGCAATCGTAATGCCGAACTGCCGATAGAACTGGCCGGTGATTCCGGACACGAACGCGACGGGAACGAACACGGCGCACAACACCAAGGCGATGGAAATGATGGGCCGGGTCACCTCGGCCATGGCGGCGTGCGCCGCGGCGTAAGGATTCAAACCTTGCTCGATTTTTCGTTCGATGTTCTCCACCACCACGATGGCATCGTCCACCACGATACCGGTCGCGAGGACCAATCCGAACAGCGTCAGGGAATTGATGGAAAATCCGGCAAGCAGCAACGCCGCCATGGTCCCGATGATGGCCACCGGAACGGCGACCAGAGGGATGACGCTCGCGCGCCAGCTTTGCAGAAAAACCACCACTACCAAGACCACGAGCAGTACGGCCTCGAACAAGGTATGCACCACAGCCACGATGGAGCTGCGGACGAATACCGTGGGGTCGTAGTCGATCTCGTAGCTGACGCCTTCCGGGAAGCTCTTTGCGAGTTCCTTCATGGTGGCGCGCACCGCGTCCGACAACTGCAGCGCATTTGCTCCCGGCAATTGGAATACGGGCACCGCGACCGCCGGCGCTCCATCCAACATGCTGCGCAGAGCGTAATTGTCGGGACCGAGTTCCAAGCGTGCGATATCTCTTAAATAGGTAGTCTCGCCGTTGGCGCCGCTCTTCACGACGATGTTCTCGAATTCCTGCTCGGTTTGCAGCCGGCCTTGCGCGTTGACGATGTACTCGAACTGAGTACCGGGAAGCGCGGGCTGGCCGCCGATTTGACCGGCAGCCACTTGCACGTTCTGTTCGCGCACGGCTGCAAGTACTTCATCCACGTCCAAGTTGCGCGCGGCGATCTTGCCGGGGTCCAGCCACAGTCGCATGGCATAGTCGCCCGAGCCGAATACCCGGACATCGCCCATGCCGGGCAGACGCGCCAACACGTCTTTGACCTGGATGACGGCGTAGTTGCGCAAATACAGCGAGTCGTAGCGGCCATCCTTGGAGCGCAGGAACACGACCATGGTCAGATCCGGCGAGCGCTTCTGGGTGACAAGCCCGATTTGCCGCACCACTTCGGGCAGGCGTGTGTCGGCCTGCGCAACGCGGTTTTGCGTCTGCACCTGCGCACTATCGAGATTGGTGCCCAGTTTGAAGGTCACCGTGATGGAAAAGGTGCCGTCGGGAGTCGCGGTTGAATTGGTGTAAATGGCGTTTTCCACGCCATTGATCTGTTGCTCGAGCGGGGTGATCACCGTCTCCGCAATGGTCTTGGGCGACGCGCCCGGATATTGGCCGCTGACCACTACGGTGGGCGGCACGATCTCGGGATATTCGCTGATGGGCAGTGCCGGCATGGCCAACAAGCCGGCGACCGTGATCAGAATCGCGAGCACCGTCGCGAATATCGGCCGCTCGATGAAGAACGAGGAAATATTCATCGCAGGGGCGCCTTATTTTGACGCGGGCGCGGCAGCCTGCGTTGCCGCGGCCGCTTGGTCCATGCCCATCTCGATTCGCTGCGGGTTGACGGTGATTCCCGGATGGACGCGCTGCGCGCCGTTCACCACGATCACATCTCCCGCCTTGAGGCCCTCGCGCACGGTGCGCAGGCCCTCTATGATCCGGCCGAGCTCGACGCGGCGATATTCGATTTGATTATTCGCGCCGAGCAGCAGTACATATTTTTGGCTCTGATCGGTGTTCACGGCGCGATCGTCGATCAAAATCGCCGCGTGTTCCGAGCTGCCGAGCAGCTGTACTCGAGCGAACAAGCCGGGGGTGAACTGGCCATCTTTGTTTTGCAGCACTGCGCGGGCGCGTATGGTTCCGGTCTGTGGGTTCAGTTGATTGTCGACGAAGTCGACGCTGCCCGTGTGCGGAAACCCCGCCTCGTTCGCGAGACCGACCTGTACAGGATTGGGCGTATCGCGCGAACTCGGACGCTCGCCCGCACGCGCCATCTGCGTATAACGCAGGTAGCTTTGCTCGTCGGCGTCGAAATACAGATACATCGGGTCCATCGACACCACCGAGGTGAGCAAAGTGCCGCCGTTGGTGCCGCCCGTCACTAGGTTACCGCGCGTGACTTCGGCGCGGCTGACACGGCCGACGATGGGACTGGTGACCCGGGTGAAATTCACATTGAGCGCCGCGGTTTCGAGCGCCGCCTCCGACCCGGATACATTGGCTTCCCCCTGCGCGACCGTGCTCTTGCGCTCATCCAGCTCTTCCTCGGAAACCGCGCCGCTGTCTTTGAGGCGCTGCACCCGGCCCAGTTCGATTCGCGCCAATTCGAGGGCGGTCTTGTAGCGCTTGACGTCGGCTGCGGCGCGATCGTATTCCGCCTGGTAGGGTCTGGGGTCGATGACGAACAATAGGTCACCGCGCTTGACCTGACTGCCTTCGGCGAACGCAACTCTATCGATGTAGCCCGACACCCGCGGGCGGATTTCCACGCTCTCGACCGCCTGGAAACGGCCCGTGAATTCGTCCCAATCCTTGACGCGCTTTTCCAGAACCTGTGCGACGCTGACCTGCGGCGGCGGCGGCGCGGATTGCCCGGTGCCCGGGGATTTGCCGCAGCCGCTGAGCGCAAGCAGCGCGCAACAACTGACCGCGACCGCAAAGCCATTGATTCTGGCCACCGACCTCTCCCTGCTCCAAAGCCTTCGCCCGCGATATTTGAACATATTGAGCCCCGCTCCATAACGACCCCTAGCGAGTCACATCGTATTGACAATCATTCTCATTCGTGTTTACAATAACTCGCATGATAGTTTGCATTTGTAAAGCGGTCTCTGACAGACATATCCGGGCGGCAGTCAAAGGCGGAGCGTGCTGCATGCGTGACTTGACGCGTGATCTCGGAATCGGCACCTGCTGCGGGAAATGTGTCCCTGCGGCCAAAGCCTCCTTGTTTGCTTCCCTCGAAGCGGGCGGCGATTGCGCCGTCGCCGCATATTTTTCACCAAGCACGGCCGAATTCGCCGTCTGATCCCCCAAATTATGCCCGGGTGAGTCGTTCGGGCATACAATCCCGACCGTCAGGCCGGCGCATTCGCGCGATACGGGCGATACGGGGGCTACGTGAAGGGCGACGCAAAAGTTTTGGAGTTTCTCAACCAGGCGCTGAAGAACGAACTCACCGCCGTCAATCAGTATTTCTTGCATGCCCGCATGCTCGACAACTGGGGCATGCAGCGCCTCGGAAAAATCGAGTACGACGAATCAATCGACGAAATGAAACATGCCGACCGGTTGGTCAAGCGCATTCTTTTTCTCGATGGATTGCCCAACCTCCAGGATCTCGGCAAGTTGCTCATCGGCGAGGACGTGAAGGAATTGTTGCAGTGCGATCTGCAATTGGAAATGGCTGCGCACCCCTTGTATGACGCGGCCATCGCTCATTGCGAATCGGTCCGGGACTTCGTCACCCGCGAACTGCTGGTGCATATCCAAAAAAGCGAAGAAGAGCATATCGATTTCCTCGAAGAGCAGCTGGGTCTCATCGACAAGATGGGCCTGCCAAACTACGTCCAATCGGCAGTCGGCGAATTGAGCGAAGGCGGCGCACACTAGAGGGCGGCAGCGGGCTGCTTGATCGACCGGCCGCGGCCGTCCTTTGCCCCCTGCGCCATGCGCATTACCTCGGCTGTACGCAGGATTGCGGCTGGCGCGGACAGGCGCCGCTGCGCGGGCAAATGACACTGGCCGGGGACGCGAGGGCGGCCGCAATCCAAGCGATGTTCAGTACCTGCGAGGCGGCGCGAATGGCGGCGGCGGCCGATTGCGGTATGACCCCTTCGCCGCCGCCGAGCCGGCAAGCTTGCGCGACGGCGGACACTACAGCCTCGCCGTCGAATCCTTGCGCGTCGAGGGCCGGCAGCAAATCCACGCCGACAGACAGAACGTGCTGATCATCCAGCGCATCGCGGGTCAGCAGCGAGTGACAGCAATACAGCCGCGATCGCTTACCATCCTGCATCACCGAAATCTGCGACTTGGGTTTTTTCATCACTGATACGGCCGGTTTCTGCTGCAATAGGCGAAACACGGCCCACCGCGGACAGGGGTCGGACACCAGGCTCATATTTCCCCACGGCAAGGGGATACCGTTCCCGCGGTACACCGCGCGCAAATAACCCGGTGCATACGCATCGAAGAAATGCCAATGCCGGTACGGCGACACGGCAGTCATCCGGCGCATGACCAACGCGGGAGTGACGCCGAGTTTATGGCAGGCGGAAACGCTGTGCGCTTCGCGGATCAAGAAGCGCCTGAACGGAATCCGGGGACACAGCAAGGCTCCTGCGAAAAAGCTGCATTCGAAATCTCGCCAAGCATAGAGCACATCCTGCGCGCCCATCCCGGCGGTCGAACCGGACACATCGCCGTCGCCGGAGTGCAGGGCGCTATGCGGTGAAATGGCCCCATCGCCATTGTGCAGAATCTTGTGGCCGATGAAAAATGCCAATTCATACTTCAAACGTTCGTCTTGGTTGCGCAGGCGTTGATTGATCAGCACGGTGCCGGGGGGTTCGAATCGTGATCGCACCAACGCGCCGCTGGGCTTGCGGCCGTCGCCGTCGAACCACTTCACTTCCAACGAAAGCTCTTTGCAGATGCCCATGAGGGCATCCAGACCGAGCGGCATGCGGCGCTTACCGCACTGCTCGGCGGCGCGCTCGATATCCGGAAAATTGTTGTGCCGGGTTTCCTGCCAAACTCGAATCAAGAGCTGGGCGAATTGCCTGCCGGTGGTGCCGGTTTGCGATAGCAGCTCCGGCAACGCGTTTTGCATCAGCTCGTGCGAGAACAGGAAGGCCGGCTCCAAGGGCATGGCCTCCAACCCCCCTCGCTCGCGCTGTGCCGGTGCGGCTGCAACTTCGGTGTTCTGGTCGAGGAACCAGCGGGCCTCTTTGCTGAAGACGCCGGCCAACATATCCAGCATCTCGGCTGACGGCATGCGTTTGCCGGTCTCTACCATACTGAGATATGACACCGAGGGGGCCCCGGCAGCATCGATTTGCACGCAGCGCGCGGACAGTTCATCCAGCGTCAGGCCATTGCGTTTGCGCAGCGAGCGGAGTTTCGTGCCGAGAAAATGTCCCTGCCTGATGAGTCCAGTCATGCCGCCCTTTGTGAAATTCACATTGTTAAATTTCTAATGTGTAAATCCGCGCATTTACCAATTTAAGCTTGAGCATCCCGAGACGCAAGCTCGCCCACTATTGATGACTTTGAGGAGAAGAGAATTGACCCAAACACCGCCAAGCCGCTGGCATGGCATCGAGCGGCCCTACGCGACGGCCGAGGTGGCGCGTTTGCAAGGCTCGGTGCGAATCGAGTATTCGTTGGCGCGCCTAGGCGCCGAGAAGTTCTGGGATCAATTGCACAGCGAACCGGTGATTGCCGGCTTGGGTTGCATGACCGGCAATCAAGCCATACAAACGGTGCAAGCTGGCCTGAAGGCCATCTACTGTTCCGGCTGGCAGGTGGCCGGCGACGCCAATACCGCCGGCGAGGTGTATCCCGATCAAAGTTTGTATCCCGTCGACTCGGTACCGAAAATGGTCGAGCGCATCAACAACGCGCTGCTGCGCACCGACCAGATTCATCATATGAATGCCGATAAGGACATCGACTGGGTGGTGCCCATCATCGCCGATGCCGAAGCCGGGTTCGGCGGCAACCTCAATGCGTTCGAGCTCACCAAGGCCTTGATCCGGGCGGGCGCGGCGGGAGTGCACTTCGAGGACCAATTATCCTCTGCCAAGAAATGCGGTCATCTAGGCGGCAAGGTTCTGGTATCGACCGGCGAAGCCATCAACAAGCTGGTGGCGGCGCGGCTCGCGGCGGATGTGCTCGGCGTGCCCACCGTCATCATTGCGCGCACGGACGCGGACGCCGCGGACCTGCTCCTGACGGACCACGATTCGCGCGACGCCAGGTTCCTAACGGGTAAACGCTCGAGCGAAGGTTTCTTCTATGTCAAACCCGGCATCGAACAAGCCATCGACCGCGGCCTGTCTTACGCACCCTATGCCGATCTGTTGTGGTGCGAAACTTCCAAACCAGACATGGCCGAAGCCGAGCGTTTCGCCGCGGCCATCCACGCGAAATTTCCCGGCAAACTTCTGGCCTATAACTGTTCGCCTTCCTTCAACTGGCAGGCCAGGCTCGATGCCGCGTCCATGAAAAAATGGCGCGAGGATCTCGCGGCATTGGGTTATCGATTCCAATTCATCACCCTCGCCGGGTGGCACGCGCTGAATCTGTCGATGTTCGAACTGGCGGCGGCATACCGCGCGGACGGCATGCTCGGCTACTCGCAGCTGCAGCAGCGCGAATTTGGCCAGGAGCGCGCCGGCTATCGGGCTGCCAAACACCAGTCGTTCGTCGGCACCGGCTATTTCGACGCGGTGCAGACGGCTATCAGCGCCGGCTCGCACTCGACCGGCGCCATGGCCGGCAGCACCGAGGCGCAGCAGTTCACCACCCCGCCCGAGGCCGCGCGGCGGGTGGTCGCGTAGCGGATCTTTGGCGATGAGCGCAGCAGCCAAGGATCCTGCGGCGCTCATCGCCGAGCACTTTTATCTTTACAACGAGGAGTTCGGGCGCATCACGCGCCGCGCGGCGCTGAACTTTCTCGCCGAGGATTGGCATTCGTCCCGGCTCGATGCGGTGGCTCGCATCGAGCTGTACGAACTTAGGGTCGCACGTTGCGTCGCCGCGGTGGCGAGGCGGCTGGCGTCAGGGCCCGCCGACGTCGCCTTGTGGAGCGACATCAAGCTGGCGTACGAAATCATCGTCGCACGGCGCGCCGACAGCGATTGTTATCGCACCTTTTTTAATTCGGTCACGCGGGATTTGTTCGGCACGGTGGGCGTCAACCCGCAAGTCGAATTTTGCGCGACCAACGCCGGTCGCGCGTCCGGCGCCGTTCCCATCCGGGTGTATCGCGTGGCCGGCTCCCTGCCCACGGCCGTGCGCGAAATCCTGGCCGATCTGCCCTTCGGCGCTGCCATCGGCGATATGGACGTCGCTGTGCACCGCACCAGCGCGGAGATCGGCCGCTATTTCGACGGCGGCCGGCGCAGCAGCCATCCAGAATCCGTCGAACTGATCGAGCCGTTGTTCTATCGCGATTCGCATGCCTTCGTCGTCGGACGGCTGATCGGCGATGGCTCGATCACTCCCTTGGTGCTCTCCTTCAGCAATTCATCCAAGGGCGTGCAAGTCGATGCGGTGATGATGTCGCGCGCCGAGGTGGGCTCGCTATTCGGCTATGCGCGTTCTTACTTCCATGTGGACCTGCCGGTGGTCAGCGCCGCCATCACGCTGCTGCGCTCCTTCATGCCGCGCAAGTCCGTCGATGAGCTGTACACGGTGTTGGGCCGCGCCAAGCAAGGCAAGACCGAACGCTACTTCGCCCTGCAGCGTCATTTGGACAAATCCATCGACAGCTTCGTGCACGCGCCGGGCGAACGAGGTCTGGTCATGATTGTGTTCACCCTGCCCTCCCACGATTTGGTTTTCAAAGTGATCCGTGACCGCTTCGGCGCGCCCAAGACCAGCACGCGTGAAGATGTCATCGAGCGGTATCGGTTCGTCTTTCGTCACGATAGGGCAGGCCGTCTGGTGGACGCCCAGGAATTCAAACGGTTGCGTCTGCCGCGCGCCCGCTTCATGCCCGATCTGGCCGACGAACTCCTCACCCAAGCCGGGGAAAGTTGCCGAATTGAAGGCGCGGACCTGATCATCGAGCACTGCTACATTGAACGCCGGCTGCGGCCTCTCAATTTGTTTCTGCGCGAAGCCGAGCCCGCCGCGGCCGAAGCGGCCATGATCGACTATGGCCGCGCGCTGCGCGACTTGGCGGCGAGCAATGTGTTTCCCGGCGACTTGTTGCTGAAGAACTTCGGCGTGACCAGTCACGGCCGGGTGATCTTCTATGACTATGACGAAATATGCCTGCTGTCCGATTGCGTGTTTCGCGATCTGCCCACACCTCGATGCGACGAAGAGGAAACCAGCGGCGAGCCGTGGTTCCACTACGGACCGCGCGACGTATTTCCGGAGCAATGGCTGCCCTTCCTCTGCATACCGGCCCCGCTCAAAGCAGTGTTCGTCCGGGAGCATGCTGATTTGCTGACCGCGCCGTGGTGGCGTTCTGTGGCGGACGCGCCGCCCCTCCCCGCGGCGGCAACAGCCCACGTCGCCGAAGCCACGAATCGCGACGGCAGCCTATCGGCGCCCCGCTGATCGCGTTATTTTCTGCGGTAAACAATCGTCCCATGGGCCGGCTGCTTCGCCATACTGTGCACCTTCGCCCCGGACGCGAGCAGCAATTCCCACTCTCCGCGAGGCATGGGCACGCACTGGGCCCGGGCCGCGAAGTTCAACACCGTCAGCAACCCGCCGTACTCCACCCTCAACCAGCCGTCGGCGGCGTCGAATTTCACCACCGGTTTGCGCACTTCCGCCCGCCGGCGCGATCGGCGCAGCTCGATGAGCCGGCGATGCCATTCGTACAGTTCTGCATGATGCGGCTCCGCCACTTCGGACCAATCTAGTTTGGAGCGCGCGAAAGTATCCCACTCTTGGGGGTTCGGCACCTCGCCCTGCCAGCGGAAACTGGCGAACTCCCTGACGCGCCCGTCGGCAACCAGTCGGCCCAATGCCGCATCCTGGTGGTCGGTGAAATACAGAAAGGGGGTGCTGGCTCCCCACTCCTCGCCCTGAAACAGCATCGCTGTGAATGGCGACAGCAGGGTCAGCGCGGCAATCGCTTTTTGCTGCGCAACACCCACCAACATGCTCAAACGCTCGCCGGCCGCGCGATTGCCGATCTGATCGTGATTCTGGGCGCAGACCACCAATTGCTGCGCACCGATGCCCGTCGGCGGCCGCCCGTGACGCCGCTGCCGATGCGCTGAGTACTGTCCTTGATAGACGTAGCCGTCGCGCAATGCTGTCGCCAGGTCCGCAAGCCCGCAAAAATCCGCGTAGTAACCGTCGATTTCATTGGTGAAGAATCGATGAATGGCGTGATGAAAGTCATCGGCCCATTGCGCATCGAGACCAAACCCGCCGCGAAGCCGCGGCCGAACGAGACGCGGATCATTCAGATCGCTTTCGGCTATGAGCACCAAAGTGCGTCCCAGCTCCTCGCTCAAACCGTGCACTCGGCTGCCCAGCTCTTCCAGCACATGCACGGCCTCGAAGCAGAAAATCGCGTGCACCGCGTCGAGGCGCAGCCCGTCAAAACCATAGTCGCGCAGCCACATCAATGCGTTGTCGATGACAAAGCGGCGGACCTGGTCGCTGTGCGGCCCATCGTAATTGATTGCCATTCCCCAGCCTGTCTTATAGCGGTCGGTGAAGTACGGACCGTACTGCCCCAGGTAGTTTCCGTCCGGCCCGACGTGGTTGTAAACCACATCGAGCAGCACCCGCAGTCCGTGTTCGTGGCACGAGCGCACGAAACCGGCGAGTTGCTGCGGGGTGCCGTAAGCAGGAAAGGGCGCGTATAGGTCGACCCCGTCATAGCCCCAGCCTCTGGCGCCCGGAAACGTCGCCAGCGGCATCAACTCGATATGGGTGATACCAAGTCGCAGCAAATGCGCGAGTTTGCCCTGCGCCGCGGTGTATGTCCCTTCCGGTGTGAACGTCCCGACATGCATTTCGTAAATGACTGCATCACGCAGCGCCATCGCGCGCGCCGGCGCCAAACCAGGCGCCGCGCTGCGCAACGCATCCGCCGCAATCGACGTATCCACGACATGTGACGCGCCATGGACGCCGTCGGGTTGCCACCGCGACCTGGGGTCCGGCAGCGGATCACCGCCGTCGATCGAATACCGATAGCCACCTTGCAGCAAGGATTCGTCGACTTCTAGCTGCCAATCCCCGTCGTCCCCAGCCCCCAGGGGAATTCGATTCTCCGCCGTCACCAATTCGACCGACTTGGCGAAGGGCGCCCACAGGGAAATATTCATGTCCCCTCGCGGATCAATAAGGCAACGGGAAAAGTCTCGAACAGCGCATCCGGTGTCGCCTCGCGCTGCAGAATCGCTTCAGTGAAGCAGTTCCGCCAGACGCCGCCGGGTAGCGGCAGCCGCGTGTCATTCCATTCTCCGGCCAGTGTCAGGGTAAAACGCGGAACGACCGCAATGAGATTCTCGCCGCGCCGGAAGGCCAGCAGCCGACCCAGGTGGGTACCCTGCGCCACCAGCGGCTGATACTTACTTTGATCGGCGAAATCCTCGGGTCGTTGGTGCCGAATCGCCAGAATGCGTGCCACCATCCACAGTTTGGGTAGTCCGGAGTCCCAGTCCGCCGATACCCCGGCGGCGCTGAGCGCGCGGGCGCGCTCGACGAGGCCGGCCCGCAAACCGAAGTCGACCGCACGCCGGTTATCGGGATCCACGAGGCTCAAATCCCACAGCTCGGTGCCCTGATAAAAGTCCGGCACACCCGGCGCCACCATCTTGATCAGGACCTGAGCCAAGCTGTTGATGCGGCCCGGAAGAATCAGCGGCTCGACGAATCGCTCCAGGCTCGCGATGAATTCCGGCGAGCCGAACACCCCCTCGACGAAGCCGTGCAGGGATTCTTCATACGCCGAATTCGGTTCCTGCCACGAGGTGTTGATTTTCGCTTCACGGCACGCCTTTAGCATGTACTGCCGGCAACGCTCGCGATCTATGGGCCACGCTCCGATCAAAGTCTGGTACAGAAGATATTCCGCGTGACGATCCGGCGCGCGGTTCTGCCAAGCGCCGGCATTCATCTTCGACCAGAGATGCAGCGCTTCCGCCCATCGCTCCGGAATTTCCGACAAGACGGAGATCCGGGTGCGCACATCTTCGCTGCGTTTGTTGTCGTGGGTCGAGGTTGCCAGCAAATTGTTCGGCCAGTGATCGCTCAGCACATGACAGAACTCGTGAAATCGGTCCGCTGAAATGCCGACCAGCGTGGGTTGCGAACCGACTTCATTGCAGGATACCAGACGATCGAAACAATAAAACGTGGTGTCCTCGACGCCCTTGGCCATGACCGCCGGCGTCAGTTGCTGCCACTCGGCGATGAAATCCGCTTCGGCTTCGCTGAGCCGCGACTTGGCGAACAGCGCCGCTAAGAAATCCAACGTCGACGGATCGATTTGCGGCGAACCGATGCGGGCGCTGTGAATGGCCTCGGCCAGAACCCGCTTATCATCGTCTGACAAAGTATTGAGCGTTCTGTAGGTCCGGTAAACGGGTAACGCGATGCTCAGTCGCGTCAACGCCTCGCGCAGCTGATGCGGACTCAAGTCTCGGCTTTTCCAGTCGCCGCGCGCGATCTTCAATGCCGCTTCGGCCAGCCGATCCTGATCGGCGGAGAATGTGGATTCGACGATCGCGCGTTTTTTTTCGCGCACCAGCTTGGCGAAATTCACCGAATGCCCGGTGAAATCCGCATAGGTGGCGGTCAACACGTCGATCCGTTGATCGTCCATCCACAAGCGGTTTACTTTCGCCAGGAACTCGTAACCGACGGTCCCGTCGATGGGCCAATCCTCCTTCAGGCGCTCATCGTTTTCCAATATCTTTTCGACGTAGATGCGCCCGTTCGGCAGCAAGGCCCGCAGCCGCTTGAAATATTCGAGAGGTTCGCGCAGGCCATCGGGGTGGTCGACGCGGACACCGTCGATTTCGCCTCGCGCAATCATCGATTCGATGCGCGAATGCGTGGCCTCGAATACCGCCGGCAATTCGGTGTGGATCGCGCTCAAGGCGCCGACGTCGAAAAAACGCCGATAGTTGCCCAGTTCGCCGGCAAGTTTCCATCCATGCAGCTGGTAGCACTGTCGTTGCAGAACGGCATTGAGGAGTTCCTTGTTGCCATTCACCGATTCCACCGCCAGCTTCAGCACGCCGCCCCGCTGGGCGTCAGCGACGATTTGCTCCGCCTCCGCCGCCTGCTCAGCGTAGGCGATTTTATCCTTTTGGTCCGGCGCCGCGACCGCCTGCAAGCGCTCCAGTTCGGCGAAGCAACTTTCTGCGCGCAACGACGATGACTCGACTGCCGCCAGTAGCTGACCCCACGAGGCGGGGCCCAGCGGCCAAGTACTGTCGTAGTGCCGCAGGCGCAGTCGGCCGCGTCGAATCTCCAACATCAGTTCGCCCGCTTCGAGAGCCGCTCCGTACGGCTGTGCCAAAGCACTCAAATGCACGCGAAATGGTTGCTGCGGCCGAATCTTGAAATCGAAGAACTCCACGTAGTCGCTGAAAGAGCCATGCGCGAGTACGTTGTCCCACCACGGATTGTATTCCGAGGCGGACATATGATTCGGGACGATGTCCAACAATATGCGCAGTCCATTGGAACGGGCCGCCGCCACGAAGGGCTCCCAAGCCGCTTCGCCGCCAAGATCATCGCTAATTCGCGACGGATCGGTGACATCGTATCCGTGCTGACTTCCGGGAACCGCTTGCAGGCACGGAGACAGGTAGACGTGACTGATTCCCAGGGCGCTGAGATACGGCAGAATCCGCTGCGCCGCCCCCAGCGTAAATCCGGCGTGCAGCTGCAGGCGGTAGCTGGCGATCCACCTATCGCTCATGACTGAGCAGAACAAATGATCGGGCGGTCAAATTGACCGACCGGCTGCGCTTTACGGCTTCCTCGTCTGCGGCGAGCGTCGGTCGTGCCGTATCGAATGCCACCCTCCACCCCGAGTGATACAGCTCGTGGGAGATGCGAAACGATACGGATTCGTGATGTGCATTGAGCAAAAGCAGGAAATCGGCATCCTCGGCGCAGCGACCGGTGCTGTCGCGAATCTCCGGCGCGGTGCCGTTTAAGAACATGCCCAGGGTGCGCATCCAGCCGCCGTCTTCCCAGTCTTTGGCCTGCATGCGTTTGCCGTCGGCCCTGAACCACACGATGTTCTTCTCTGGGTGCCGAGCTTCCGGATCGTCGTCGTAAAATGCATGGCGGTGAAAATTCGGATGGCGCTTGCGGTACTCGACGACCCGCCGGGCGAATTCCAGGAACGCGGATTGAGGCGGGCTCAACCTCCAGTGGTACCAGGACAATTCCGAGTCCTGACAATAGACGTTATTGTTGCCCGCTTGGGTTCTGCTCAATTCGTCGCCGCCGCTGATCATGGGTGAGCCTTGAGCAAACATCAACGAGCACCAGAAATTGCGTTTCTGGCGCTCCCGCAATTCTACGATGGCCGGATCGTCCGTAGGGCCCTCCACCCCGCCGTTCCAGGAACCGTTGTCGTCGCTGCCGTCGCGGTTACCCTCGCCATTGGCCTCGTTGTGCTTCTGTTCATAGCTCACGAGATCCTGCAGCGTGAAGCCGTCATGCGCCGTGACGAAATTGATGCTCGCCGAGGGCAGACGGCGCGTGTACTCGTACAAATCGGCGCTGCCGGCCAGCCGAGTGGCGATTTCCGAGTGCAGACCCATGTCGCCTTTCCAAAAATTACGCACCGCGTCGCGATATTTGCCGTTCCACTCCATCCATCCGAGGGGGAAATTGCCGACTTGATATCCCCCTTCGCCAAGGTCCCAAGGTTCGGCGATCAGCTTGGTGGGCGCGATTGTCGGGTCCTGATAAATGGTGTCGAAGAAGGCCCCGAGCTGATCCACGTCCTTGAGCTCGCGGGCGAGCGCGGACGCGAGATCAAACCGGAAACCGTCCACATGCATTTCGGTTCTCCAGTATCGCAGACTGTCCATCAGCAGCTGAATCGAATGCGGATGCACCATGTTCAGAGTATTGCCGCACCCCGTGAAGTCCATGTAATGCCGCTGACTGCCGGGAACCGTGCGGTAATAAGCCAGATTGTCTATGCCCCGGAAGGACAGCGTTGGGCCCGCGTGGTTTCCCTCCGCCGTATGGTTGTACACCACGTCTAAAATGATTTCGATGCCCGCGTTATGCAAACCCTTGACCATTTGCTTGAATTCGCGAACGGCGTCCAAGGGCGTCTCGGGATTCGACGCGAAGCCGGGCTCCGGCGCGAAGAATCCCAGGGTGTTGTAGCCCCAGTAGTTGCGCATTCCCTTGTCCACGAGATGTCGATCCTGCAAAAAGTAATGCACCGGCATCAGCTCCAGCGCCGTGACGCCCATGCTTTGCAGATGCCGGATGATGGGTTCGGACGCCATGCCGGCATAGGTGCCGCGCAATCGCGTGGGCACGTCGGGATGCAGCATGGTCATGCCGCGTACATGCGCTTCGTAAATGATGGTTTCGTGCGAAGGATACGCCGGACGTTTTTCATCTCCCCAGTCGAAGGAGTGATCGATCACCACCCCTAAGGGAGCAAACGGGGCGCTGTCCCGATCGTCGAAAGACAGATCGCCCAGCGGATCGCCCAACGTATAACCGAACAGCTCGTCGGCCCACTTCAAGTCCCGGCCGATGGCTTTGGCATACGGGTCGAGCAGCAGCTTATTGGGGTTGAACCGCAATCCCTTCTCGGGGTCGTAAGGCCCGTGCACTCGGTAGCCATACAACTGGCCGGGGCCTACGCCCGGTATGTACACATGCCAGGCACCGTTGGTGCGTTCCCGAATGCGAATACGCTGTTCGGAACCGTTCGCGGCAAACAAACATAGTTCAGCCGCCTCCGAAGACTCGGAGAACAGCGAAAAATTGACGCCGACGCCATCCCAGGTCGCTCCCCGCGGAAAAGGCGATCCCGGTGTCTGATGAACTCTGTCGTATCTGGCGGGAATAGCCGCCACTATTCGCCGCACGCCGGTTGGGGGCGCCGACGGGCCCGCAGCTTTTGCTGTCTCGATTCATTCTCTCCCATCGGCCTGTCTCCTAACGCTAAAACCCTATTATTCTGACTGCCATCATCTGCACCGTAGGCTACGCGCCGCAGCGCCTGTCGGTGTTGGCCTAAGCGAGTGTAAGACGCGACCCTAGCCTGGCCAGGTCCATTCTCTGATCTCCGCCAAATGTTGTGGACTCCTCGCCGGATTCAACAAGGGGTTGTCGCAAAGGTAAATCTGGCCCACCGACAAATAGTTGGCGGCGCGCCAATACGCGTCGATGTTTTGCGCGCTCGCCGCATCGAGCACCGTAGCGCCGGTCTGTTGAGGCATCATTCGAAACTCCTATGTCGGGTCCCATCCCAACAGGCGAATGGTCGCCTGCGCGATGACGGATTCTTCGTCGGTGCGTATCACACGCACGGAAACCCTTCCTGCAGCGGAGGAAATTCGCGCCGCCTGTCGGTTGTTGAGAGACTCATCGATATCTATCCCCAAAAATCCCATTCCACGACAAATACGCGCGCGCACTGCCGGGGAGTTCTCGCCGACGCCGCCGGCGAACACCAGTGTGTCCAGGCCGCCGAGCGCCGCGGCGAATGAACCAATCCATTTCTTCGCCTGGTAACAGAAAAGTTCGATGGCTTCCGCTGCTCGAACATCTGTTGCTTCGCGGGCCAACAGATCACGCACATCGGCGCTGGTCTCTGAAACTCCGAGCAATCCCGATTCGTGATTCACCATGGCCTGGAACTGCGCCACGGTCATTCCCTGCGTCGCGGAAAGATAGCTCATCAAACCAGGATCCAAATCGCCCGATCTCGTCCCCATGATCAGGCCCGCCGTCGGGGTAAAGCCCATGCTGGTATCCAAGCATCGGCCGTCGGCCACGGCGGCAAGACTCGCGCCGCTGCCCAAGTGCGCGAGAATGACGCGGCCCTGTTTGATGGCGGGGTCGGCCAGGCGCTGCAACTCCGCGACCAGAAATGTATACGACAAACCGTGAAATCCGTAGCGCCGCACTCCTTTTTGCTCGAAGTGCCGGGGAATAGCCATTTGCCTGGCGACGCGCGGCATGCTGTGGTGAAACGCCGTATCGAAACAAACCACCTGCGCAAGCGCGGCATTTCGGTGTTGAACCGCTTCGATGAGCTGTATTTCCCGCGGTAGATGTTCAGGATCGAACGGAATGACGCCCCTCAATTCCTCTAGCAACTCAGGCGTCACCCGTTCGGGCTCGCTGTGCAGCATACCGTGAACCACCCGGTGCCCCACCGCAGTGACGGTGGCAAACAAGGGTTGGGCCGCAAGCCAATCCAGCAAAAATTCGACGGCGGTTTCATGATCGCAGCCCGCGGCGCTGATCTCGGTGGATGTTTGTCCTTCCCGACCCTCGATGCTAAGGCTCGCCCCCTCACCCCCGATGCGCTGCAGCTTGCCGCGCAGCAGCGCCACGACAGGCCGTTCGGCATCGAAAATGGCGAAGCGAATGCTCGAAGATCCGCCATTGAACGTCAGGACACTCGGCATCGATTTAAGTCCCCTTCGCTTAAGGTAGCGCCGCGACCAAACACCTACAGCAGCAAATGGCCGCGTCACACCGCTGCTCCGAGGGCATACAATAGCTCATCCGCCCGCCCGCAATTCTCAGGTATGGTACATGGCTATGCACTTCGGACCGCCAGGCTGAGTCGATTCATGACGATGAGCAGAAAATTTTTGCGCGCCCCTCTCGTGGTCACTCTGGCCTGCATCATTGGCGCAGGCGCCGCGCAGGGCTCGATCTTAAGTTCCCTGTCCAACGCCGATGTGTCGGGGGGCCTCAAAAAGGCGCTGGACCAGGGCATCGACGTCGCCGTCGGCAAGCTCGGCATCACCGATGGATTTTTGAAGAACCCGGCCGTCAAAATCGATCTGCCGCCGAAATTGGCCAAAGCCGAGGGCATGATGCGTCTGCTCGGCGTCGGCGATCAGTTGGATCAGGTCGTGACGCAGATGAATCGCGCGGCCGAGGCGGCGGTGCCGCAAGGCAAGGTACTGCTCAAGCAGGCGCTGCAACAAATGAGCGTGGCGGATGCGAAACGGATTCTGACCGGAGGGGACGACGCCGCGACGCAGTATTTCAAGCAGGCGACATACTTGTCGTTGCAAGCCAAATTTGCGCCCATCATCGGACGCGCCACGCAAACAGTGAAACTCGGCGACACCTATGACGCTTTGGCAAAAAAAGCCGTAGGCTTGGGGATTCTCAAACCCGAAGACGCATCCGTGCAATCCTACGTGACCAAAAAAACTCTCGATGGTTTGTTTTTAATGATGGCACAAGAAGAGCAAGCCATCCGCAAGGATCCTCTCGGCCAAGCCAATAGCCTGTTGAAAAAGGTATTTGGCGCCGTGCAATAGCGAAAAGCTCATGATAAGGAGACTCCCATGGGATTAGGTGCGGAATTCAAGGAATTTGCCATGAAGGGCAATGTTGTGGACTTGGCGGTCGGCGTCGTCATAGGCGCGGCCTTCGGCAAAATTGTATCCTCACTGGTCGGCGACATATTCATGCCGATGGTCGGTAAAGTCATCGGTGGATTTAATTTCTCGGACCTGGCGGTTGCGCTCGGAAAAGACCCCACCGGCAAGCAAGTCCTCGTCAAATACGGCGCCTTCATTCAGACGATTTTTGATTTCGTCGTCATTGCGCTGGTATTGTTTCTCGCCATTAAGGGCATCAATAAGCTCAAGAAACCGGCGCCTGCGGCTATTGCACCTCCCCCGGAGCCGCCCAAGACCGAAGTGCTTCTCGAGCAGATTCGCGACTTGCTCGCGAAACGCGTCTAAGGCTTGGGGGAGTATTTAACATGGGAATGATCGACGGATTGTTGGGTGGAGTGGTAGGTGCCGAGATGGCCACCGTGGTCAACAGCCTCATCGAGAAGCACGGCGGAATTCAGGGCATCGTCGCGCAACTGGAGCAGCAAGGTCTCGGCGCCACTGTGCGTTCATGGGTGGGCAGCGGCGCCAACCAACCCATCAGCCCCGACCAATTACATCAGGCCTTCGGCTCAGACATCATTAGGCAAATGGCAGCCAAGGTGGGCATGACGCCGGAAGACCTGGCGGCAAAACTGTCGCAAATCCTGCCGCAGGCTATCGACAAGCTGACGCCAGGCGGCATCCTGCCCAAGGCTTAAGTCGAGCGCGGTTGATCCATGAGCTGGCGGTAGATTTTCATGACTCGAGGCACATAGGCCATGGTTTCCTCGAACGGCGGAATCCGGCCGCCATTGCGGTCGACCGCATTTTCGCCGGCATTGTAGGCGGCGAGTGCCAAGCGAATGTTCTGCCCAAACCGGTCCATGAGGAATTTCAAATAGCGCGCACCGCCGTGCACATTCTCTCGCGGGTCATAGCGATTCGATACGCCAAAGCGCGTTGCCGTCCCCGGCATCAATTGCATCAGTCCGACCGCGCCTCGTTTTGAAACGGCCCGGGGATTGAAACCCGACTCCACCACGATCACGGCACGCAGCAAATTGGATTCCACCGATGCGGAGACGGCCGCCCTTTCGATGATGGCATCGTACTGGTTGCCTTTGGCCAACAGAGTGGCATCATAGCGATCGCCGCTCGCGGTCCGATCCCGCGCAGACAACACCAAGCGGCGATAGCGATTGTCGTCGGGCACGTCCGTGTAATGACGTATTCCCGCAACATCCACGTAGGTATATATCGCCGAGCGCGCCTCGGCCGCCGCCGCGGCCAGCACTGCAACTAAAAAAAATGTGGTCTTGCGCACCATTGTTTGAGCGGCTTCCTGCGACTCCAAGCCTATGCGCACCCGCCTTGCGAATGCTGGGACGCACATCTAGGAACCGCGCGCCACTTGAGGGCAAGGCCCTGCCCCTTTTCATACTTAACAGATATTTAACGTTTTTTTGTGGTCCCGTCACGGCTTGGGGTAGCGAGTGCGGCTAGAATCACGCACCAGTAATGAGCAAATTGATGCATCGCAGCATGACAGGCCTACCCCCTAAAACAACACATCTACAAAAAGCCGTCGCCGCCGAACCGGTCGTCGCCGTCCCCCTGGGGAACGCCGGTATCGTGGCCGGCAGACCGGGCCTCATAGGCGTCGCCGCAGGCGAGCGTCGCAGTATTTGGAGTCTGCGTGCGGTGTTATTGACGGCATTCCTGTTTCTCGTGCCGTTGATCACCTATTGGCCTGCGACCTTCCATGACTTTGGATTGCGCGATGATTACTCGAATCTGCGTGAAGCGCATGAGGAGCCGGGCAAGATCGTTCAATTCTGCGCCTCGCATGCTCGCCCGCTCTACGGTTGGCTGCTGCAAGCCACCTACGGTCAGACCTCGAGCGTGGAAGATCTGCATTGGATGCGGCTCATCGCTTCGCTATTGTTGGGCGCGATCTCATTCGTCTGTTTTCGTGGCCTGCGCGGCCTTGGCTGGTCTTTTAGCACCAGTCTGAGTTTCGCCGTGTTACTTGCGTTGGTTCCCTCGGCACAGGTTATCGCCGGCTGGGCCGTTGGCTGGCCCTACGCGGCGACCGCTTTGCTGGCAATCGGCGCATTTTTTACGGTCGAGGGCGCGCTGACCGTCGGCTGGCGCGCCGGAACCGCACGCGCAATGGGCCAATGGGGGCTGGCGCTCGGCCTCATGCTCGGAAGCGCACTCATTTACCAACCGAGCGCCCTGTTCTACGTGGTGCCCCTGGCGGCCGCCATCATCGTTCAGCGGCAACGTAGCTTGCAGCAAACGGCCCGCTGGGCCGCGATTCATCTGGGGTTCGTCGTCGGCACGCTGGGGCTGGCATATGGTGCAATGAGCCTGCTCTATGCAGCCGGGGTCTTCGTCAAATCGGGCCGAATCGCTTTTGAACATCACTGGGGCGATAAAATCGCTTGGTTCTTTCAAGAGAACTTGCCCAACGCACTCAGTCTGTTCGTATTGAATGACAACAACCATCACGACCATGCGGCGTATTTACTGTGCGCCGCCCTCGGTGGGGCAATCTTGCTGACAGGCGCCATGCTCGAGTGGCGGCGTTATGGCCGTACGCGCGGCATCGTCTGGTCGAGCGCCCTCGTTGGTCTGCCGGTGTTCGCGTTCTCGGTCAGCTTGATCGCCTCGGAACACTATGCAACGTATCGCACCATACTCGCGATGACCGCCATATTGCTGTGCTTCCTGGTGGCCTCGGTGCGCGCCCTCACGCAAAGCTGGACCGCCGGCTCCCGCAGGCTGCTGGCCGCGGCGGTGTTTTCCGCTGCTTTCATAAGCGCGCAGCATCATGTGTACGCGCTCATTGCCGTGCCCCAAGGCAATGAATGGCAATTGGTCATGGCCGGCGCCAAGCAGGTGCGCTTGGACCCAAACTCCCGTCCGCGCATTTTCGCCATCGCATCCTCGCCGGCGGACATTTCCACCGCCACTATTTACCACGATGAATTCGGATCCCTGTCATCGAACTCCGAATGGGTACCGCGGGAAATGTTCAAACGCGCGATGCATGATCTGCATCCCGAAGTCCTAGACCTTGATTCTCTCTACGACTTTGCCACGGGACCGAAGCTGCCGATCAATCAGCGCTATGACGTCATCATTAATTTGCACGGCCTGCGTCGGTTTTATACGGACAATTGACCGGCTCCTGCACACCCCCTAGACCAGGCGCATTCGGCAACTTGACTCTCGTCCCGCACGTTAAGCTGCATCAATGACGAGCGAACCGGTGCAATGGATATTTGCCGTACTCGGTGCCCTGATGGTGGGTATTTCCAAAGCCGGCATCGCCGGTTTGAGCATCCTCTCGGTCGCGCTGTTCGCGCATGTGTTTTCCAGCAGCAAACAAGCCAGTGGCTTGGTGCTGCCGTTGCTGATTTTCGGCGACCTGGTCGCGGTTATCGCCTACCGGGCCCATGCTCAATGGCGGTTTTTGTGGAAGCTCATGCCCTGGACGGCGGCAGGCGTCATACTCGGTTATTTTGCGTTGGGCCACATCTCCGATGCAACCGCGCGGGTCATGATCGGCGTGATAGTCGTGTCACTTTGCGCCATGAGTTATTGGAGGCAATACTTGGGGGGACCGACGCAGCCGACGCCGGGACCGGCGCATTGGGCGTTTGCGGCAGCGCTTGGGATCACTGCGGGATTCATCACCCTGATCGCGAACGCGGCGGGCCCGTTGATGGCGATCTATCTGGTGGCCATGCGCTTGCCGAAAATGCAGTTCGTGGGCACGTCAGCTGTTTTCTTCCTGCTGCTAAACCTTTTCAAAGTACCCTTCATGATCAGCCTCGGCTTGATCACGGCGCACGGCTTCGAATTCAACTTGCTGCTCGCGCCGGCCGTTCTGCTCGGCGCCTGGCTGGGACGCTGGCTGCTCATCCGGATCAATCAGAATCTGTTCGAAAAAGTCGTGCTGGGCCTGAGCACCATCGCCGGAATCCTGCTGATCGTGTAGCGTATCGGTCTGTGCCTCAACGAGAAGGACGAACATCACATGCAATACCAAGGTTTGGGGGGCCTGATAGTCCTGGTTGCCGACGTCTGGGCCATCGTCAATATATTCCAAAGCGCTGCCGACACCGGCAAGAAGGTCCTCTGGACTGTGCTCGTAATCGTACTGCCGGTGCTCGGTTTCATTCTTTGGTATTTTCTGGGGCCGAAAACCGGCAGATCCTAGTGCATAATTCCCCTGCCCCGGGGGATATCTGTCGATATATACAGGCACGCGATGCGGCCCCATAGTCATGAGCGCCATCATTTGGGCAAAGTCGGCTGGCTGCGGGCGAGCGTCCTCGGCGCCAACGACGGGATCGTATCGACCTCGAGCCTGATTTTGGGAGTTGCGGCGGCGCACGCCTCCCATGCCAGCATATTGCTCAGCGGCATCGCGGCGGGGGTGGCCGGCGCCATGTCCATGGCCACCGGCGAATACGTTTCCGTGCATTCACAGGCGGACACGGAGACCGCCGCGCTCGCGCAGGAGCGCGACGAATTGGCAGCGGATTTCGCCGGAGAGCGCCGCGAACTGACCGATATCTATGTTCGGCGCGGGCTCGAGCGCCCGCTCGCCCGGCAAGTGGCCGAGCAATTGATGGCCCACGATGCTCTAGGTTCGCACGCGCGCGATGAGTTGGGCCTCTCCACCGTCACGCAGGCCCGGCCCCTGCAAGCTGCGTTCGCTTCCGCGGGTAGCTTTTTCGCGGGTGCCGCGCTCCCCTTGTTGGTCGTCGTCGTTGCACCGCCCACTCATTTGATGCTTGCCGTGGTCCTCATTTCTTTGCTGTGTCTGCTGTTTCTGGGAGGCTGCTCGGCTCGAGTCGGTGGGGCGGACGTACGCACCGGAGCCCTGCGGATCGCTTCTTGGAGTGCCTTGGCCATGGCGGTGACCACGGGCGTCGGCGCCGTTGTCGGCTCCTTCCAATGAACCGCGCATCGTGAACCGCCGCATCGCATCGGCGGCGCGCGATTTCGCCGTACTCAGCGTCGGGCAAATGACCGAAGCCGACCGCCGGACCATCGCCGCGGGCACGCCGGGTTCGATGCTCATGGAAAACGCCGGACGTGCCGTGGCAGAGGAAATCAAACGTCGCTGGTCGCCGCGCTCGGTCTGTATTTTGTGCGGACCGGGCAACAATGGCGGCGACGGCTTTGTGGTGGCCAATACCTTGGCGGCATCCGGCTGGTCCGTCCGAGTCGCCTTGCTGGGAGCACGCGAAGACCTCCTCGGCGACGCGGCACTGCATGCGGCGCGCTGGAAGGGCAGCCTCGAACCCATCACTCCCACCGTCATCGAAGGCGCCGCTCTGGTGGTCGACGCTTTGTTTGGATCCGGATTGAGCCGTCCCCTGGAGAGCCGCGTCGCAGATCTGCTGTCGCGGGTCACGCGCAACGCCCTTCCCATGCTCGCCATCGATGTACCGAGCGGAGTCATGGGCGACACCGGCGAGGCCTTCGGGGCATCCCCGGCCGCCTGCACCGTCACGTTCGCGCGTAAGAAACCCGGCCATTTATTGTTCCCCGGACGCGCCCTGTGCGGCGAGGTTGTGGTCGCGGATATCGGCATCTGTAGCGCCGTGCTCGACTCGTTATCCATTCGCACTTGGGAGAATGATCCTAGCTTGTGGCTGGCGAACTTGCCCCTGGCACAGGTCTGCGGTAACAAATACTCGCGGGGCCATGCGCTGTTGTGCGGCGGTTATCCCATGACGGGCGCCGCCCGCATGGCGGCGCGCGCCGCGGCCCGGATGGGCGCTGGACTCACCACCGTCGCAGTACCACAGGAGGCGTTTGCGGTGTACGCCGTCGCACTCACCAGCATCATGGTGCAGCCTGTGAATCAGAACGACGATTTCGCCCGATTGCTGACCGACAAACGTTACACGGGGTTTCTGATCGGGCCCGGTGCGGGAGTGAACGACATCACGCGCGAGCGCGCCCTCGCCATGTTGGCGACATCGCGACCGGTGCTGTTGGACGCGGATGCCATCAGCGTCTTTGCGTCGCGCTCCGATGAGCTGTGCCGAGCCATCAAAGGTCCCTGCGTGATGACGCCGCACGAGGGCGAATTCGCGCGAGTCTTCGATGCCAAGGGCGACAAATTGACACGCGCAAGAGCCGCCGCGCGCGCCAGCGGCGCCGTGCTCGTTTTGAAAGGCGCGGACACCGTCATTGCCGCGCCCGATGGGCGCGCCATCATCAACACCAATGCGCCCGCGAGCTTGGCCACAGCCGGATCCGGCGATGTGCTGAGCGGCTGCATCTTAGGCTTGCTGGCCCAAGGCGTGGAGGCATTTCCAGCGGCAGCGGCCGCGGTCTGGATGCACGGTGCGGCGGCCGCCGAGTTTGGACCCGGGTTGCTGGCCGAAGATCTGCCGGATCTACTGCCCGCCGTGCTGCGTCGACTCGCAGGCGGTCCTTAGTTGAGTTTCAATTCCTGGTTTCCTCGAATCACGTTTCACTCCCTGGCGATCGTGATCAGTGTGCTCACCTATGTGCTGACCACCCGCGTCGAGCGCGAGCGCCGCCCGCCTTCCATCGCCATCGCCTGGGTCTTCGGATTGATCGCCGTGCCGTACGTGGCGCTGCCCATGTACTTGCTGTTCGGCCGCCGCAAATTGCCGCGCAAGGTATCGCATTGGTCCGGAGTTCGCTCCTCAGGCAAACATTGGGCCGAGGAATTGATCGAAAGTTTCGCATTGCCTGCCTCTGCGCCGACTTCCACACGCATGCACCAGGACGGCCGTGAGTCGCGCATAGCCTTGTTCGCGACCATGAGCCACGCGCGCGAACGATTGGATGTCTGTACCTACATCTTGGGAGACGATCCATTCGGTCGCGAAGCCGTGCAGTACATGATAAAAAGCGTGCGCTCCGGCGCCCAGGTGCGGTTGCTGCTCGACGGCGTCGGCGCCCTGCGGGTGCCGCGCGCTCTTTTTCGAGAAATGCAGCATGCCGGGATCGAGATCGCCGTCTTCAGCCCGCTATTCGCGCGCAAAACCCAGGGCCCGCGGAACCTGCGGAATCATCGAAAAATGGTCATCGCCGACTGCGCAAGACTTTGGACCGGAGGACGAAACATCGCCGCCGAATACTTTGTCGGCTCGAAAGAGGCGCCGGCTTGGCGCGATCTGTCCTTCGACTTGGACGGCGCAGTTGCCGCGGCGGCGGCGGCGCAATTCGAGGCCGATTGGGTGGCCGCCGGTGGCAAGCCCGCCCCACGCGAGCTGTTGCGCCCTCCGGAGGCGACTGGCGGACGCGCGCAATTCCTGCCGAGCGGCCCGGACCAAACCGAGGATACCGTGCATGCATTGCTCATCGACGCCTGCTTCCAGTCCCGCGAGCGCATGCTGGCCGTGACGCCTTACTTCGTGCCCGACGCCAGCCTGGAAACCGCGATGCGATTGGCGGCGCGGCGCGGCGTCAAGATCGATTTGTGCATTCCGGCTGCCTCGAATCACCTGCTGGCCGACTTCGCCCGCAATCGCTCGCTGCGGGCACTCAGCGATGCGGGTGTCGCCGTTCATCTGCTGCCTTACATGATCCACGCCAAGGCCGTCGTCCTCGACCAAACACTGGCCCTGTCGGGCTCGGTAAATCTGGATTCACGCAGTTTGTTATTGAATTATGAATGCGCCATCGTCTTCTACGGCGCCGCGGAAATAGCTTGGCTGGCTCATTGGATCGAATCGCTGATACCGGAATCGCAGCCCTTCAATGCGACAGCACCCGGTCTGTGGCGAGACGTCTGCGAGGGGCTGCTGCTCACCGTGGCGTATCAACTGTAGCAGTCGCCGGCGGGCCGGGGCGTAGGATAACACCTACGCCAGGATTGTTGATCCACCGGGCGGGACGCATAGTATCCTTGTGCGCTTGCCGCGTTCGCTAGGCATTGGTAGGTGCGTCGTTGGAGTTCAAGGACTATTACAAGGTGATGGGCGTGGCGCGCGATGCCACCGAGGCACAGATCAAGCAAGCCTATCGCAAGCTCGCCCGCAAGTATCATCCCGATGTCAGCAAGGAAAAACACGCCGAGGCTCGCTTCAAGGAAGTAGGAGAAGCGTACGAAGTCCTCAAGACCCCGGAAAAGCGCGCGGCCTATGACCAGCTCGGACAAGGCCCCCCAGGCGGCCAGGATTTTCGGCCGCCTCCCGACTTCGGCTCCGGTTTCGAATTCAGCGGCGCGGGCGGCGGCAGCGCAGACTACAGCGATTTCTTCGATGCGCTTTTCGGCGCGCAAGGCCGCGCCCGGG
>JALYIW010000181.1 GCA_030775625.1 Pseudomonadota bacterium
CCTGACGGTCCCTTAAGAAGCCCACCGCGACGCGTTCGCGGCGGGCGTTTTTTATTTTGGCTTGCTGGGTGTCAATGCAGATTCTCCAACCGCTCCTTCCCGATGCCGATTCGCGTCTCGTCAAATGGGGTAGGTTATACGGTGCCGCAGCGTCGCTGGCCATCGCCGAGGCGGCCGTCCGAGCTACGGGTCCGCTCATCGTCGTTGCGCAGAGCTCGCGGGACGCCGAATCCCTCGGCGATGAAATCCGCTTTTTCGCCGGTCCGGATCTGGCCGTGCGGGTATTCCCCGATCTAGAAACCCTACCCTACGACGGGTTCTCGGCCCATCCCGATATCACCTCCGCGCGGCTGGCGACGTTGGCGCAACTGCCGCGGGCGCGAAAAGGCGTCTGGTTGGTGGCGGTCGACACCCTGCTGCAGCGATTGGCCCCGCGCAGCTACGTCGAGGCCTACTCGCTCAAGATCCACGTGGGCGAGACACTGAATGTCGACGCATTGCGCGCGCAATTGGCCACGGCGGGATATGCCGCGGTGACCCAGGTGGTCGCGCATGGCGAATTCGCGGTGCGCGGCTCGCTCATCGATGTATTTCCGATGGGCTCCGACACACCGTATCGAATCGATATGCTGGATCGCGATGTCGACAGCATTCGGCAATTCGACCCCGACACGCAACGATCCTTGGACAAACTGCAGCGCATCCAGCTCTTGCCGGCCCGCGAGACGCCTCTGGACCCCGATGCCGTACGCGAGTTCCGCCGCCGCTACCGGCTGCGCTTCACGGGCGATCTGTCCGAGCAGGGCATCTACCGCGATGTGAGCCAGGGCATAGCCCCAGGCGGCATCGAATACTTCTTGCCTTTGTTCTTCGATCGCACTTCGAATCTGTTCGAATATTTCCCGCCCGACAGCATCGTCGTGGACATGAATGATGCCGCTTCTGCGGTTCAGGGGCTGTGGGACGGTATCAACGAAAGGCACGAACAACTGCGTCACGACCGTCATCGGCCCATCTTGGACCCCGCGGAAGTTTATTTGACGCCCGCGGAATTTTTCGACGCGTATGCGGCGGGGCAACGAGTGCAGTTGCACACCTTCGAATGGCCGCCGGAGACCGAGGGACGATTTCAAAACTTCTCGAGCAACGCGCCGGCCGCCGTCCGGATCGATCCGCGCGCCGCAACGCCGGCGGCCGAATTGGTGTCTCACATTCACGCGAGCCCGGCGCGCATTCTGCTCGTCGCGGAGTCGGCGGGCCGGCGCGAACTGTTGCTCGACCTGCTGCGGGGCAGCGACATACAAGTCAAGGTATTCGAGAGTTTTGCCGGCTTCGCCGCCGGCTCGTTGCACCTGGGCATCACCGTCTCCCCGGCCGTCTCGGGCTTGCGGCTGGAAGCCCCGCCTCTCGAGATTCTGACCGAATCGCAGTTATTCGGTGATCGAGCGCGACAGGAACGGCGGCGGCGGCGGGCAGAACGCGACCCCGCCAAAATTCTCAAGGAATTGTCGGATCTGCGCATCGGTGCGCCGGTCGTACACGAAACCTACGGCGTCGGGCGTTATGTGGGATTACAAACCATGGACATTGCCGGGCACACGGGCGAGTTTCTGGTACTGGAGTACGCCGACGGCGACAAGTTATACGTGCCTGTGCAGGCTCTGCATTTGGTGTCGCGCTATACCGGCGCGCCGGCGGAAAGCGCACCGTTGCACAAGCTCGGCGGGGAACAGTGGCAAAAAGCGCGCCGCAAGGCAGCGCAGCGCATACGCGATGTGGCCGCGGAATTGTTGGACCTATATTCACGCCGCGCCGCCCGGCAAGGTACGCGGATGCAAGCTGCCGAAGCCGACTACCGCGCATTTCAGGCTGGGTTCCCATTCGAGGAAACCGCCGACCAGAGCGCTGCCATCGAGCAAGTTCTCGCTGACTTGAAGTCGGACAAGCCGATGGACCGGGTCATTTGCGGCGACGTGGGTTTCGGCAAGACCGAAGTCGCCTTGCGCGCCGCATTCGTGGCGGTGCAGGCAGGCAAACAGGTGGCCGTTTTGGTGCCGACCACCCTCCTTGCCCAACAGCATTACACCACCTTCGTCGATCGCTTCGCGGATTGGCCGGTGCGCAGCGCCAGCCTGTCGCGCTTCCGCAGCAACAAAGAGGCCGAGGCCGTGCTCGCCGGTGTGGCCGCGGGCTCGATCGACATCGTGATTGCCACTCAGCGGCTATTGCAAGGCAAAGTTCGCTTCAAGGACTTGGGTTTGATCGTCATCGATGAGGAACATCGTTTCGGCGTGCGCGACAAGGAAAAGCTCAAGGCGCTGCGCACCGAGGTTGATGTGCTTACCCTGACCGCGACACCGATTCCGCGGACCTTGAATATGGCCATGGGCGGATTGCGCGATTTGTCACTCATCACCACCCCTCCGGCGGCACGCCTGGCGGTGAAAACCTTCGTTCTGGAGTGGAACCAGACCGTGGTGCGAGAGGCGGCACTGCGTGAAATTCGCCGCGGGGGACAGATTTATTACGTACACAACGCCGTCGAAACCATCGAAAGGACCGCGCAGGCGATTCGCGAACTCGTGCCCGAAGCGAACGTCGCCGTGGGTCATGGCCAGATGCGCGAACGGGATTTGGAACAGCTGATGCTCGATTTTTATCATCGTCGCTTCAACGTGCTGGTCTGCACGACCATCATCGAAAGCGGTATCGACGTACCCACGGCGAATACCATCATCATCGATCGCGCGGACCGCTTCGGACTGGCACAAATCCATCAATTGCGAGGCCGCGTCGGAAGATCGCATCACCGCGCATACGCCTACTTGATCACACCGCCCCGCAAGGCCATGACCGCCGACGCCATCAAACGTCTCGAGGCACTGGAATCCCTTGAGGAACTCGGCGCCGGATTCACCCTCGCGACGCATGATCTCGAGATACGCGGCGCTGGCGAACTCCTGGGGGATGAGCAAAGCGGACAAATCCAGGAAATCGGCTACAACCTCTACATGGAATTGCTGGAGCGCGCCGTCAGCGCGCTGAAAGCCGGCAAGCAAGCGGATCTCGAGCGGCCGCTCGACGCGGGGCCTGAGGTGGACCTGCACGTTCCGGTGCTGATTCCCGAGGACTACGTTCCAGACGTGCACTTGCGCTTGGTGCTGTACAAGCGCATCGCCAGCACCCCTTCGCGCGAAGAACTCGATGAACTGAAGGTAGAAATGATCGACCGTTTCGGACCCATGCCCGAGTATGCTCAATCACTGTTCCGGTCGACCCGCTTAAAGTTGCGCGCGGCCGAGATCGGCATCCGCAAAATCGACGCCGCGGCGAACAGTGGATATTTCATTTTCGAGGCACAGAACAACATCGATCCGAAGCGCGTGCTGAAACTGATCCAGGGACGGCCCCAGGAATTCCGGCTCGACGGGCCGCTGAAAATGCGCTTCATTCACGACGCGCGAACCGAAGAGAAGCTGTTCACGCGCATCGAACAGTTAGTCGAACAACTCCTTTAGAAAAACCTATCGACGGGCCGCCCACCGATCAGCGGCAACCACGGGGCGCCCTTTGCGCGGCGCGCTGCTACTGGAGGGGGCCGAGGAAATCGCTCTTGCCGATTCCCACTCCCGCTTTGCGCAGCAGCGCGTACGCGATGGTGCAGTGAAAATAGAAGTTCGGCAGCACGAATCCGCTCAAATAGTCCAAACCGGTGAATTTCCACACACCGTTCGGAAACTTGATTTCGATGTTGCGGGTTTCCGCGCCGTGTAGTTGCGCCGGTGTAATCGTTTTCAAGAAATCGACGGTTTTACCGATTCGCGCTTTGAGTTCGGCGAAGGTTGTCTCGGTGTCTTGATGCTTCGGCACCTCGACTCCAGCCAAGCGCGCCGCTCCCTTGGCGGCATCGCAGGCGATTTGCACCTGGCTTGTGAGCGCAAGCATGTCGGGGAATAGACGCGACTGCGCGAGCACCGCAGAATCGAACTTCTTGGCCTCGGCATGCGCGCCCCCCTTGTCGAGGACGGTGGATAGATTCGTGAGGCCGCGAATCAATGCAGGGAAGGACACATCGTACATGGAAATAGACATCGAAATCTCCTCGGGAAAGGGCTAAGCCAGCCGTTGCGAGGCGACACTGTAACCAAAGATCGATGCCCTGAGTAGAAAACGTCGGGCCCGATTTTTATAGTAAAATCAGGCCGGATATGCTGCCATTTTCCCAAGCCTGCGAACGCAACCAAAAACCCATCCTCGAAGTATTGAGGATTTGCTTCGACGACCGTACTCAGGTCTTGGAAATAGGCAGCGGCACAGGTCAGCACGCGGTGTATTTTTCGCGCGCCTTGAGCCACTTGACCTGGCATCCGACTGAGCAGCCGGCACATCTCGCAGATTTGGCGCTGCGGGTGAAACTCGAAGGTCCCGGCAACTTGCAAGCTCCCTTGGCGCTCGATGTGACCCAGGCACTTTGGCCGGTGCCTGTCGTCGATGCACTGTTCACCGCCAATACGCTTCACATCATGTCGTGGCCGGAAGTCATCGCGCTGTTTCGAGGCGCGGGCGGGGTGCTGCAGCCGGGCGGGCGGTGCTGTGTCTACGGTGCCTTTCGTTACCACGGTCGATACACGTCGGATAGCAACCAGGAATTCGATCGCATGCTGCAGAATCGCGACCCCAAATCGGGATTGCGCGATATTCAAGCCGTCACTGCGCTCGCGGCACAGTACGGTTTGCGATTGGACACCGATCACGATCTGCCCGCACACAATCGCTTGCTGGTTTTCGTCAAGGAGCGCGGCTAATGGGATTTGCCTGGGTTGCACCGCGCCCTGCCCGATTCGCTATCCGGTCAGGGCCACACGTTGGACCAACCATACGAGGGCAAGGGCCGCGATGGCGGCCGACCCCCAAGGCATGACGGCGCGCCGATAAAACGCGCCGGAACGCAACGCGTATATCAGGGGCATGACGGCCAACACTACCGCCATTTGTCCGGCTTCAATCCCTAAATTGAAGGCCAACAAGGAGACGAGCCGAGCCCCATGCGGCAGGCCCATGTCGGAAAGAACCGACGCGAAGCCAAAACCGTGCAAGAGACCGAAGGCGAATGCGATGCGCGCGCGAGTCTCGGTGACGACAGGAAAAATATTGTTGAGCGCCGCCACGATGATGGACGCGGCGATGACCGATTCCGTGAGTCTGCTCGGGAACCGCACGATGTCCAGGGCGGCGAGGGTCAGCGTGAGCGAATGCGCCAAGGTGAACGCCGTAACCACTTTGAGAATGCTGATCAGCGCCGGGCGGGCCTCCGGCACCGGCTCCCAGCGGCCGCTCCTGCGCAGCAACACGGCGGGCAGCAGCAGCGAAATAAGGAATAAAAGATGATCGATGCCGCTCAAGATGTGCCACACGCCGGCATGGAAATATTCCACAAAGGTGCGCCACGGCGACGGTGCGAATACCGAGATAGCCGCCTGCGCCCCGCCGCCGAGAACGCCGGTCTGCGTGACCGCGCCGGCGGTCAACGTCAATAAACCGCGATGTGAAGTGTCGACTCCCTCGAGCACGCTGTAATGAATATCAAGCCGCGTTCCCGCCGCGGGACAACGGCCGGTGAACGGCAGCCAAGCATAACTGCCATCGACGCGGTCGTTCACTTCAATTGCGCCGAAGCTGAGTTCGCAGTGGGTATTTTGTGCGGCAATCTCCACATGTTTTTCCAGATACTGCGCCACTTGCGGCCCGACGGCGTGTAGTTCGCCCCAGGTGACCTTACCGTCGCGATTGGCATCGACCCCCACCGCGAGTTCGACATCCCGAACCGCAAGTTCCATGGAGCCGGCAATTTCTCGACCTTGAACGGTTAGCGCCAAAAAGCCGTTGCTCGCGATGTGTGCGTTTGCCGAGCAGGTCCACATAAGGGCAATCAGTATGCCCGCCAGCGGAATATTCGCAGGTTGGCTATTCATAGCGTGCTGCGAAATGCCATTAGACGCGAGTCTTCGAGTCCGGCTTTCTTCAGGAACCGCAGCGCCGCGCCCGCCGCTTGCATTTCGTGAGCGGCTTCGGCGGCACGCAGTAAAATCAGGATATCGTCGGGTTCCCGCTGCACGCGCCAGTTCTCTTGCGCCGCCCGCAGCGCCGCCGCCGGCTGGCTGTCGACGTCCAGCAGGAATCGCGCTTGTTCGCGCCGATGTACGGGATCGCCACGACGCTGCTCGACATCGAAGGCGGTCGCCAGTTGCCGGTCGGCTTGCGAGCCGGCACCGTCGTGAAGTGTTCTATGCGCGATCGCGACACGCAGCAGCATGGGCTCCATGGACTCGTAGCCCGTCAACAGCTGCAAGGTTTCGAGAGCCCGACCGTGGCGCAGCAACAGGTCTGCGCATGCCGCCCGCATATAAAAATCCTCGGGTGCCAATTGCAATCCTTCGCGAAACCAATGTTCGGCGGTCGTATCGTTTCCGAGGCGCTCGGCCATTTCGCCGAGTTCGGAATAGCGCCAAGCCCGCACTTCAGCGGAAAGTTCCTGGGTCGCCAGTGCGGAAATCTGTGTGTACGCATCCTTGAGGTGTCCCGTCAGTCCGCGAAGGCTTTGCACGCACAAACTCGTGACCGCAGCATCGGCCGCGGCGGCCAGGTGTTCGCAGGAGTCGATTGCCTCCTCGTAGCGGCCAAGAACGCGTAGGACGGTTGCGCGTGTCAGCCATCCCTGCGCATCATCGGGGCGGGCTTGCAGTGCACGATCGAGTTCGGCGAGAGAGGCGTCAAACGCGTGTCGACTTTGCAAAATGGTGGCATGGAGAATCAACACCTCAGGCGCGACGTTCACCTGCTTCCCCCAGGGAGCCAAGAGGGCTTCGGCGTACCCCAAGAAACGCAGGTCGCCGGTGGCGCGCGCTCGGGAAATGTCAAACTTTGCCAGCGGCAGGGCAATGTCCAAGCGAGTCGATGTCATAGCCTGGGCAGGCGTGGTGAAGTGCCGCGCGCCCATGGGAAGCTCAGCCAATACTTGCGAATCACTAGCCGGTATGTGGGGCGCGGCGACGGCGAAATGGATCTGCGCCAACGCCATGGCCGCGCTGCAAAACAGCCGGCTTCGAATACCTCGAAACCGGCTCCGCACCTTCGACCCGCCAGGGCAGGCTGAGGTGATCACGCTTACTGCGCGCTGACTGCAATGGGAGCGCTCGACTCGCTCGAATCATTGAGGGTCAGGGCACCTCCATTGACCGCAAAAGGTGCCCCGGTGTCGGACGAGTGCTGCGCCAGCGCAAGGACCTGCGCCGTATCGATCGATTGGGTGGCGGGCGGCGCGGGGATTGCGGCGCCACGGTGGTCATCGTGACACGCGGCAACCAAGCCTGCTGCCAAGCCAAGGGCTCCGAACACGAGTACTTTGGAATTCATGGCCATTCCCCTAGTCGTTGGCGCTGGTGGGTGAACCGGCGAGAGCCGTGTTCAGATACGGGAACGCCGGCAGATAGTTGGACGGATTCGGCTCGACCCCGTCCGTGTAATGCAATTGACGTGACGCATCCGAAGCGGGGTCCGGGTCGCTCGCCCGGCCATCGAACGGGGAAAGCAGCACTCCCATAGCCACACGCAATTCGATATCGACCACATCGTCGATGGGTCGCCGTCCATTCGGGAAACCGGACAAATCGCCTCCCAGCACGCCGAGATCGTTTTGAGTCGCCAGCGGGGTGACCGGCGTACTCGTATTGAGCCGCAGCTCTTCCGCCGGGGTGACGGCCACGGGTTGATTGACGCCTTTGATGCCCGTCAAGAACGCGGCGACCAAATCGGTCCGTGGGTAGACATTGGGTGCAAGCACCCCAGCCGAGCCAAAGAGTGTCTGCAACAATATCGGCAAAGATGGGTTTGTCACGTAATCCGCAAATTGAGCGTCACCCGCGGGCGAGGATGCATTGAAGCGGTCTTTGTCCGGCAGACCAATCACCAGTTCATTCACCAGCGGCATACCCAGCCGCGAGACCTGGCTCCAGGCCCCGCCCTGCAGCGATGCTCCGATGGGCGATGCAACCACACCGACACTACCGACGCTCTTGGAACTCTGAGGTCGCGGATTGAGTACGGTAGCTTGACGCAAACTGGCCGTGGTCCAGGCCCCGATCACGGGATCGCTACCGGCCGTGAGGCACGAAGCGGGCACTTCCAACGCAATCGAGGTGACGTTGTAACCGGAGAGCGAGTTCGGAGCCAGTTGACGTCCGTTCGTACCCGCCGGTGCCAATTCTGTCACGGGATATTTGATATTGACCAGATCGAAGGTCTCGCCCAAATTGACGACAAAGCCGTCTTGACGCTGGCCGACGAAAACCCGGCCCGCTGCGCTGCAGCCGGGAATCGTGATGGTATGAATAAAGCTCGCCGCGTAGGTGGAATAGTCCGCAATCGACTTGGCTCCGATATTATCGAGCGGCTTGGCAAACGATGAGCCGCCGCCCGAGGCGTCGGTAATGGGTTGCGCCATTCCCCTCCGGCGATCACCTTTGACCAGAGTGACGGTGTAAGTTTCGGCAACATTCTGCGCCGCCATGGAGCTCGCACTGACGGGCCCGATATTGGTCAACGGCACAGGTATTGATTTTCCGCCGGCCGTGACCGCCAGACCGCTATTCACCGTGGTGAAACGAAACTGGAACGTCAACGCCTCCTTGCCGCTACCTGTATTGTCGATGGAAATTTCATACAGCGCGTCGGGGTCCATCGTGTAATAGTTCGGTCCCCCCTGTGGATTCTCGAAGGGCTGGTAGTTTGCGAGCATCGTCACGTAGCCTGCGCGGCCGGTCTCGTAGCTGTTAAACAAATACAGATCGGTTCCGTCAACCTTCGAACGATTCGTAATGAAAGGCGCTTCGCGATGACTCGAGGCCAACGCCGTCAGCGGCAACAACGCTGCGCTGAGCGCAGTGATGGTCCAAGGTGATTTTGTGAGCATGAGACAAACTCCGGGGTTTACGACTTGATGAGGTTTTGATTTCAGCTGTGTAAACCGGTTTCGAGAACGCGCCCTCGCCGGATGCAGCAAACAATAAATAAACTCTGCGGCGTAGCGGTACGCAGCGCCGTCACTGATCGGTAACTTTTACACGGCGGATTTGGGTCGAGATCGATGGGCGGGCGGAGCGGTTGGGGTGCTTCGAGCGCGGGTTGCCGAAGCCACGCGAACGTTCAGTATCGACTTAGCGCAGTTGACTGTCTTTGCTGCCGCGACGGTTGTAGCCGCTGATCCGCGCGGCGTCGCGATCCTCGGCATCCTGACATGCGAGGCACAAGCGCACGCTGGGAATCGCATCGCGGCGCGCCTGGGGAATTTCAGCAGCGCAGTGCGCGCAATGCGTCAACCCCGGTCCTTTGGGTAAACGGCTCTGCGCAAGACTGATCGCGTCCTTGACGGTCGCGTCTATCTGATCCTGAACCGCGCCCTCTTTCGCCCACCCTGTGGCCACGCTCTGCCCCCTCAAACGCCGTCGTCAACCGTGTAGCATTGGTTAGCTTAGGTGCAATACTCTACCGGCGGACGCAAAAACGCCCTGCGCGGGCCGGGGCGTTCGAGACCGCTCTGCCGGTCCATTGCGTTATTGCGCCTTCGATTTTACGGAGCGACTTCAATCTTGTTGTGTACTGACGTCACACCCTCGGTATCTTTGGCGATCAATGCGGCAAGATCGCTGGCATCCTTGGTGGGGGCCTTTCCGCTCAGCCAAACGACGCCCTGATTGTCGGTGTCGACCTTGATGTTGGTCAGTGTGAACATGTGCTTGGCGGCGAGTTTTGCCTTCACCTTACCGGTGATGACCGAGTCCTTCACGTAAGCGCCCGCATGGGAGGTATCGGAATCGGCCGGCTGCTCAGCCAGTGCGACGGATACATACAGCGGACTTACCGCGACCAGTGCAGTCAACAGTAATTTTTTCATAATCTTCCCCTCGTATGACTTGCAACGAACATCAATTTGCCCGCGAAAGGGCACCCGCAAAGAATGCAGAGCCCATGGCTTTGGGGATGTAGGCCCCAAGCGCAAGGGTGCGCAGGCCTAGTCCCACAGCGATTCGGCCCACATGCCGGGCGGCCCGCGTCAACGCCTGCTCAAGCGGCCTGATTTCGTCCTAATTTTTTCGCAAATTGCAGTTGCTGCTGCGACTTTTCCAACAAGTTGGATGGACTGTCGGCTGCACTCGGAACGGCGGCGCATACACCGACACTCACACTGATATAGCGCAAGACCGCGGAGCGCGGATGATGAATTCGCAGGTCCCTGACTCTTTCCGCCATGAGTTGTCCGACCCGCAGCGCTTGTTCGTACGAAAGGCCCGGCGCAAAGGCGATCAAACTGCCGCCCTCGATACGTGCGGTGACGTCGCTCGACCGGCGCAGGCACCCGGATACCACATGCGCCACGCGGCGGATGGTCGAGTCGCCGGCGGCGCGCCCAAAGGTCGCGTTGTAGAGGTCCAAAGCATCGATGTCGATGGCGAACAGCGCGATGCTGCGGTTTTCCCTTTGTGCCACGGACCAGTCGCGCTTCAAGAGCTCCTCGAGATACGGCAACGTAAAGAGTCCCGTCAGGCGATCGTCGCGAATGGCGACAGCCGTGGGCTGGTGCGCGCCGCTGAGCGAGTCCCGGGTCATCTTCGGGTCGATGCGCAGCCGTTCTCCGGCATCGCGGTGATGGCCGACGAAATGACTCAAGCGGCCTTCGTGGTCGAGCAGCGGCGTCACGGTCATCTCATTCCAAAAGACGGCCCCGTCCTTGCGATAATTGCGCAACAGCACCCGGCAGGTTTCGGCCCGGCCGAGCGCCTCGCGCAGCCGATGCCGGCCGTCTTGTTCGCGGTCATCCGCTTGCAACAACCGAAGATTCTTGCCTATCAATTCGCCCGCCGAATAGCCGGTCAGCGCTTCGAAACCGCGGTTGACATAGAGGACGGGGTGTTGGGGATCTTGGGCATCGACGAGCACCACACCTTCCGGCGAACTCTCTACCAAGCGGCGGTACATATCCGCGTCAAAGCCCGTCATGACTTCCCCTCGGTCAACACCAGCGGCGGCGGGGATGACAGACTCGCGATGCGCGCCGCCGTCTCCAACCATTGCGGGTTCGCTTGCAACTCGCAAGGTGTCTCGCCGCGGGCACGCATCCTGACCAACCGGGCTTGCGACGCCGGGGAGACCGCATCCGGCCCAAAATGGCCGAGGACCAACTCTACCGAAGCTCGGTCGTTACAAATGGGCAGGACGTCGCATCCCGCTGCAAAAGCCAGCTCGGCGCGCTCGATGACGCTGCCGAAGGCGGCCGCTCCGCCCATGGTCAGATCGTCGGCGAACACACAGCCGTGAAAGGCGAGTTCGCCCCGCAAGACACCCGTAATCCAGCGCGGCGACAGACTAGCCGGCAAAGCATCTACCGCCGAAAACACCACATGGGCGGCCATGATGCCGGCAATATTGTTGTCGATGAGGGGGCGGTAGGGGCGAATATCCGGCTCCAAATCGACGAATTCACGCCTATCGACCGGCAAGGCGACATGCGAATCGACGACAACCGCTCCATGCCCAGGAAAATGCTTGGCCGTAGCCGCCATCCCGGCTTCGCGCATGCCCGACAGCGTGGCTACGCCAAGAGCCGATACTGTGTCTGGATCGCTGTGAAAAGCCCGATCCCCGATGATCTCGCTCGCCCCATAATCCAGATCGACACAGGGTGTAAAGCTAAAATCCACCCCAACCGCCCGCAGCTCGCTCGCCAGCAGCCACGCAACCGATTGGGCCAGTGCAAGTCCGTCGCGGCGATCCTCGGCGTAGCGCCGTCCCAGTACACGGGCGGACGGCAGCCGCGTAAATCCTTCCTGGAAACGCTGGACTCGGCCGCCCTCGTGATCGACGGCTATCAACAAATGCGGCGTCCTGACGCCGCGTATTGCCGCGGTCAATGCGGCAAGCTGCCGCGGGTTGCGGTAATTGCGGGTGAATAAGATGACACTGCCGATCGACGGGTGCGACAGCACCCGACGGTCGTCGGCGGTCAATTCCGCTCCGGCGATATCGACCATGAACGGTCCCAAACTCATGCGGGAGCCTCGAATACAGCGATCGACTCGACGTGTGTCGTATGCGGAAACATATCCATCACCCCTGCGCTGGTCAGCTCGTACCCTTGGCCATGAACCAAGATATCGGCATCCCGCGCCAAACTCCCCGGATGGCAGGAAATATACACGACTCGCCGCGGACGCCACTGCTTGAGGCGCCCCAGCAGTTCGCAAGCGCCCGCCCTTGGAGGATCCAACAGCACCAGATCATAGTGCTGATTTGCCCACTCCCCGAACTTCGCGGGCTCGAATAGATTTTCCGCGAAGAATGCCGCATTGCCAAGGTTATTACGCACGGCGTTGCCGCGCGCCTTGGCGATCAGTGTGGCATCCCCTTCGATTCCCACCACCTGCCGAGTGCGGCGCGCCAAGGGCAAAGTGAAATTACCCAAGCCGCAAAATAGGTCGAGCACTCCATCTTGCGGACGCGGCTCAAGCAGCCCCACAGCGGCCGACACCATCGCCACATTGATGTCGCGGTTGATTTGCATGAAGTCCACGGGTCCGAATTCGACGACCACCCGCCCTTCATCCACCGCATAGCTCAAGGGCGGATAATCCGCCCGCAGCGGACGCACCGTGTCGAGCCCGCCGCTCTGCAAAAATATCTGCACGCCGTGCGCGGCGCCAAACACCGCAATCTTCTCGATGTCCTCGGATCCCAGCAACTGCATCACGCGAAACACCAAGGCGCCGCCTTGATCGCCGGCCGCGACCTCCACCTGGGGGATATGCTCGCGGGCGTCCAGGGTCTGGACCAATGCGGCGAGGTCCTGAGGCAGAGCCGCGAGCGGCTCCAGCAATATCTCGCAGCGGCGTATGTCCGCCACATAGGGCTTTTCGCGTTCGCGGAATCCGGCGAGCACCCGGCCTTTCTTGTGGACGTACTTGACGCCCAGACGGGCACGGCGCCGGTAGGCCCATTGCGGCCCATGCAGCGGCGGCAGCACGCGCTGCGGAACGACTTTGCCGATGCGCAGCAAATTGTCGAGCAGCTGCCGTTGTTTAGCCGCCAACTGCGCCGGAGCCGACAGATGCTGCAAGGAACAGCCGCCGCAAACTCCGTAGTGGGCACAGAGCGGTGCCACCCGATCCGGCGAAGCAATCTGGATGTCCACCAGTCCGGCCTCATCGAATTGCCGCCGTCGCTTGAAGACGCGAAACCGGACATGTTCTCCCGGCAGCGCGCCCTCGATGAATACCGCCTTGCCGTCGACGCGCGCAATACCGCGGCCATCATGGGCGAGGTCCACGACATCGGCCGCCTGCACGTCGCCCAATGTCAGGTTTCGGGCCACGCCGCCGAAAATTCTTGCAAATGCGCAGACGCAGAATCATCGAGCAATTTGCGGACCCGCGCGATCTCGTGGGCGTGCTCGGTCGCATTCAAATGTCCGCGCAACAGTTCGAACCGCAAATAGATCAGATAGGTATTGAGGACATCCGTCTCGCAGTAATCACGAATGCGGGCCAAGCCGCCGGTGAGATAGGCGCCCCAGACATCGGCGCCGCGCATGCCGGCCTTGCCGGGGAAGCCAAGCAGAGTGGCGATATCATCGAGACTGGCGCGGCCGCGGCCCTGAAATCCCGCCAGAATGTCCATGAGATCCATGTGACGCCAATGAAATCGGTTCAAATAGTTGCTGAACCTGAAGCTCTGGTCCGATTCGCCCATTTCCCAATAACGCGCCGCCGTCACGCTGTGCAAAAGACTGCGGTAATGCAGCACCGGCAAGTCGAAACCGGCGCCATTCCAGGACACCAAGTCAGGAGTGAACTTCTCCAGTCCGTCGAAAAAACGCTCGATCAAATCTTTCTCCGGTGAGGCCTCGTCGCCGAGACTCCACACTTTCAGAGAGTCCCTCGAACGCATGAGTACGGAGATGGCAACGACGCGCTGCTGCTCGTGCGACAGGAATTCGTTGCCGGTTTCCTGACGCCGCTTGGTGAACATGATTTGTGCCACTTGCTCATCGGACAAGTCGTGCAGGCCATAAAGCCGCCTGCCGAGCGCGGTATCGGGTACGGTCTCAATATCGAATACCAGGGTATTCACGCGGCTGCGCGCCGCATGAGGACGGCCACCGCGACCACCAGACCCGCCTCATCGGTCAGAGTGACATGCCCTTCGCCGATGCCAAGGCCGTCCCGCACCTTCGCGCCCCGCGCCGAATAGACCACCTGCGGTTTGCCCCAGGAGTTTTGCACCACGCCGATGTCGCGTATCCAAACGCCATGCGCGAAGCCGGTGCCCATCCCTTTGACGATGGCCTCTTTGGCAGCGAAGCGCATCGCCACGAATCGCACCGGACGCGCGCTCCGTTCGAACTGCACGCGCTCTTCAGGCATCAACAAATGCGTCAGGAAGCGCTCGCCATATTTTTGATAGACATGCTCGATGCGGTCGACTTTGAGCACATCGATGCCGATTCCGTAAATCACGATCGTGCCGCGCGCATCAACTCTTTCATGTCGCGCACGGCCTTTGCCAGACCGTCGAAGAGCGCCCTTGCGACGATGGCATGGCCGATGTTAAGTTCGATTATTTCCGGAATCGCGGCGATTGGCTGCACATTGTGATAGTTGAGGCCATGGCCCGCATTCACGGTGAGTCCCAGAGAGGCGGCAAAACTCGCCGCAGTCCGCAAGCGTTCGAATTCGCGCGCGCGCGCGCCGCCGACGGACTCTGCGTAGGCCCCCGTATGCAATTCGATGACGGGTGCTCCCACGCGGTGAGCCGCGGAGATTTGTGCCGGATCCGCATCGATGAAAAGCGAGACGCGGATGCCGGAGCCGCCGAGAGCTTTCACCGCGTCGCCGACGCGGGCGAGCCCGCCCGCGACATTCAAGCCGCCTTCCGTGGTCACTTCCTGGCGCGATTCGGGAACCAAGCAACAATCCTGCGGCAGAACCTGCTGCGCGATTCGGACCATCTCGTCCGTCACCGCCATTTCCAAATTCATGCGCGTCTGCAATGCCTCACGCATCGTCGTGACATCACGGTCCTGGATATGACGACGATCTTCGCGCAGATGCAAGGTAATGCTGTCGGCGCCGGATTCCTCGGCCAGAAGCGCGGCGTACAAGGGGTCCGGATAGCCGATGCGCCGCGCCTGCCGCAGTGTCGCCACATGATCGACGTTGACGCCCAAGGCTATTCCCGAGTACAGAGCGCCGCTGTTCAAGCGCGGTCGTCCGGCAACGCTTCCGGTCGGCGAACCGCACCGCGATGGCGCAGCGCGAGCATCACTTCACGCGATTTCAAGGCACGGCCGTCCAGACAGACATCGAGGGCGGCGCGCAACAACCGCTTGGCGTCGCGCAAAGAGCGAGGGTCGCCGAAACTCTCCGCCTGCAAATCGGCCAACGATTGACCATGCACGGCGCCCGGGGCCTCCGCGCCGCAAGGCTGAGGTCCGCTCTGGAGGGCAAAACGATAATATTCCGCGGGATTCACCGGCAGGCCTTCATTCGTCTGCGCAAGCTCCAATCCATAGCCCAAATCATTCAGCAAACGTTTCTCGAACCGGCGCAAAGCCGGTTCCTCCCCTTCTCCTTCGCACAATGCCTGCACGCAGGAGGCATAGGAAAAAAAGATTTCGGGGTGCGGATCGCAGCGCTGCGTCAGCTTCAACAGCAACTCGTTCAAATAGAATCCGCTCATGATGCACTGCTTCGGCAAGTTGGTGACGGGGCCGTCGTACTCTGCCGTCACCAGCTGACATGCCTCGCCCCTGCCGGCCCAGGAGACGAGCAGCTGCTGGAAAGGCCGCAGCACCCCTCTCAAGGTCGATTTGGGGCCGTTGGCGCCGCGCGCGAACAGGGTCATGCGGCCATAGTCGCCGGTGAATATCTCCACGATGCGGCTGGTATCCCGATAGGCATACTGGTGCAGGACATAGGCGGACGCCAACCACACGCGCCGCGCCAATGGCTTGCCTGCGCCGTTCACAGCGTGTCGTAGCCAAACTGACGCAGCGCCATTTCACTGTCCGCCCAATTTTCCTTGACCTTGACCCACAGCTCCAGATGCACCGAGCGCTGCCACAGATCGTTAAGTTCGATGCGGGCAAGACGTCCGATCTCCTTCAATCGTTCGCCGCCCTGGCCGATCACAATGGCCTTTTGGCCGGCGCGCTCGACCCAAATGACGGCGTTGATCATGATGCGATTGTTCTCATCGGCAAATCGTTCGATTTGCACATTGATCCCATAAGGTAATTCCTCCCGCAACTTCAACGTCAGCTTCTCGCGCACGATCTCCGCTGCGTGAAACGGCTCATCCCGATTGGTCACCACGTCGGGAGCGAACAGCGGCGGCGACAAAGGCAGCCGTGAACCGACGATATCGACCAGGCGATCGAGATTATCAGAGGCCTGCGCGGAAACCGGAATGATTCCCGACGCGGGAACGCGCTGCGTCATGTCTTCGAGAAAAGGCAATAACTGTTCCTTGGGAAACACCCGGTCCACTTTGTTGATCACCAGAAACAGCGGCTGCTTCAACCCCCGCACTCGCTCCCACACCCACATATCCTCTTCGGTGAAGCGCATCGCCTCGATCACGAACAGGACGACATCGGCGTCTTGGGAGGAGGAGATTGCCACCCGGTTCATGTACTGATTCATCACGCGGCGCGTCGATTCATGCAACCCCGGGGTGTCGACCAGCACCAACTGCGCGTCCGGCCGATTGACCACGCCCAATATGCGGTGCCGCGTCGTTTGCGGTTTGGCGGTGACGATGGTCACCTTGCGACCCACGAGCGCATTCACCAGAGTCGACTTGCCCACATTCGGCCGACCGACGATGGCCACGTGGCCGGCGCGAAACGTGGCGGAATTCATACCGGCTCCCGAATCTCGGGCGGCAACAAATCCAAGAGCTTCGCTGCCGATAATTGCTCCGCCCGGCGACGGCTACCGCCCTCGCCCACGGCCGCCAAACCGAATACCGGAACCTCGCAGCTCACCGTAAACGCCTGCGCATGGGGATCGCCGGCAACCGCAGTCAACGTATAGACCGGCAAAGCAAGCCCGTGCGCCTGCAGGGCTTCCTGCAATCGCGTCTTGGGATCCTTCAGCGTGTCCGCAGCCGGCAGGGCCGAGAGGCGCGGTCCGATGATGCGAGCCACGGCCGCCGCAGCGGCATCGAATCCACCATCCAGAAAAATGGCACCCAATATAGCCTCCAATGCATCCGCCAGGATCGACGCGCGGCGAAATCCGCCGGTTTTCAGCTCACCGCTCCCCAGGCGCAGCTGCTCGCCCAAGCCTATTTCGGCCGCGACCTGCGCCAATGTTTCGCCGCTGACCAAGGACGCCCGAAATCTCGACAGCGCCCCTTCGTTCGCCACAGGATGTGCATCGTAAAGCAAGCGCGCCACACTGCAATTGAGAATCGAGTCACCGAGGAATTCCAGGCGCTCATTGTGATCGGCGCCCGCGCTGCGATGGGTCAGAGCGGAGTGGCACAGCGCCGGCTGAACGAAAACGTAGCCGAAGGACTGCTCCGCCCAGATCAGCAGCTCATCCGCCTTACCCAGCGGAATCACTGCACCCTGACGGTCTTGTCGAAATGCACAGATAAGGAGATGTTGGCAAGGTAGGGTACCGAGTCATCGTAAGCCACATGCAGCTGTAGGCCGCCCTCATCCTTGGTGATCTCGACGTCCTTGTAGTCGATCGCGGTAATGTCCTCGATAGCCCAATGGCGATCGAGCGAGGTCTTGACCCCAGCGACGCCGGCTGCTTCGCCTTTGAACTCCGCCGCTGCCGATTCCAGAGTGCGAACGACTTTCATGTAATTCAAGTACACCGGAACCAGCCTGATGCCTGCATACCCGATGAGGCCTACCAACACCAGGATGCAGAGCAGCCCTATGAAGGTCATACCCTGCTGGCGCCGCCGCATACATTGTTCTATCGCCTGGTGTTTCATCTCTTGGCCTCCCTAAAATTCCCCTATTGAATCCCTTTCCCCACCCGTCTCCAGAGAGGTCCGTCACGAGTGTCGAGATTAAGCCATATGCGCACCGCTTTACCGACCAGATTCTCCGCCGGCACGAATCCCGGTGCGTCCGATTCGTCCCGCCAGCGGCTGTCCTTGCTGTTATTGCGGTTATCGCCCATGAAAAAGTAATGTCCCGCGGGGACTGCCCACTCGCCGGTTTTGACGCTGCCGTTGGCGAACATGATTTGGTGGCGTTTGGCGTCCAGCTGCTCGAATGCGGTAGGCGCTCCCACGTAGTTCCACAAGTCCTGCTTGGGCCCCGCGTAATTTGGCCCCTGTTCCTGGGGCATGGGTGTGCCGTTTATGTACAATTGATTGTTCTCATCGACCCGGATGTGATCCCCGGGCAGCCCCACCAACCGTTTGATGTAATTGATTTTTGGATTGGGCGGCAGGCGAAACACGATCACGTCGCCGCGTTGCGGCGTACCCGTTGGAACAATGAGGGTATTTAAGACCGGTAGGCGCAGCCCGTAGGAATACTTGCTGACGAAAATGAAGTCGCCGTCGAACAGGGTTGGCATCATCGAATCCGAGGGGATACGGAAGGGTTCGAACAAAAATGAGCGGATCACCAGCACCAGAATGATGACCGGAAAAAATGACCGCGCGTATTCCACGGCGATGGGTTCGCGCACGCTCTCGACCGGCGTGCCCGCGGCCGCGGCGGCTTGCTTGCGCCGACGGGCGAAAAAAGCCTGGTCCAAGGCCCAGATGACGCCCGACACTGCGCCCACCACGACCAGCATCAGACTGAAATCGACCGCCTCATAGCGGAACAATCGCCACAGCATCGCCAGGGCGAGGCCCACCAAGGCGTACCCGGCGAGTTTCGGCACCGTGGGCTCTTGCACGCTCATCGCCCCGGGATCGCGCTTCGGCCGGAAGAACCAGCCGTCGAACAGAATCACCAACACGCAGACTACGGCTGCGCACAATAGGCCTATGAACAGGCTGTCGCCGTCACTCACGAAATACCCCCTGAAACCGCTTCAACTACTTTTCTTGCCGACTTGTAAGACCGCAAGAAATGCCTCTTGCGGAATTTCAACCGAACCCACCTGCTTCATGCGCTTTTTGCCCGCCTTCTGTTTCTCCAGCAGTTTGCGCTTGCGGGAAATATCGCCACCATAGCATTTGGCCAGCACGTTCTTACGCATGGCCTTGACGCTGGCGCGGGCGATGATGTGGCTGCCGATCGCGGCCTGTACGGCCACCTCGAACATCTGGCGCGGAATCAGCTCCTGCATTTTATCCACCAACTCCCGGCCGCGGGCGTAGGAATTATCGCGATGCACGATGAGCGACAGCGCGTCGACCGCGTCGCCATTGATCAGCACATCGAGCTTGACCAGGGGCGCCGCTTGAAAGTGGCTGAACTCGTAATCGAAGGAAGCATAGCCGCGGCTGGCGGATTTGAGGCGATCGAAGAAATCGAGCACGACTTCGGCCAGCGGCAACTGATATTGCAATGAAACCTGGCTGCCCAAGAACAGCATCTTTTTCTGCACACCGCGCTTCTCGCTGCACAAGGTCAGCACCGCTCCGACGTGATCGGGGGGCACGAGGATATTCGCCGTGATGATGGGCTCGCGCAATTCGGAGATGCGATCCTGCGGCGGCAGCTTCGACGGATTGTCGACGTTCACCACCGTGCCATCGGTGAGCAGCACTTCGTAGATGACAGTCGGCGCACTGGTAATGAGATCGAGGCTATACTCCCGCTCCAACCGCTCCTGCACGATGTCCATATGCAGCAGGCCCAAAAATCCGCAGCGAAAGCCGAAACCTAGCGCCGTGGAGACCTCCGGTTCGAAATGCAGTGCCGAATCGTTGAGCTTGAGCTTCTTCAGCGCGTCGCGGAACTGCTCATAGTCGTCCGAACTCACCGGGAACAGTCCGGCAAATACCCGCGGCTGCACCTGCTTGAAACCCTCGAGGGGCGCGTCGGCCGGGTTATTTTCCAAGGTGATGGTATCGCCGACGGGAGCGCCGTCGATTTCCTTGATGCCGGCAATGACGAATCCGACCTCTCCCGTCAGCAGAGATTCCCGCGTCACCGGCTTGGGTGCAAAACGCCCGAGCTTATCCAGTGTGTGGCTGCGGCCGGTGGACATGACGCGAATCTTGGCGCCTGTGTGCAGCGCACCATTCATCACTCTCACCAACGACACTACGCCGACATAATTATCGAACCAGGAATCGATGATCAGCGCCTGTAACGGGGCCTCGGGATCGCCTTGCGGCGCAGGAATGCGCTTGATCAGCTGTTCGAGCAATTCAGGGACACCCAGCCCCGTCTTGGCGCTCACCAATGCCGCGTCATCCGCGGGAATTCCGATGATTTCTTCGATTTCGTGAATGACTTTGGCCGGATCCGCCGACGGCAGGTCGATCTTGTTGATCACGGGGAGCACTTCGAGGCCCTGTTCCAGCGCGGTGTAACAATTGGCGACGCTCTGCGCCTCCACGCCTTGCGCAGCGTCCACCACCAGTAGCGCCCCCTCGCATGCGGCAAGTGACCGCGAGACCTCGTAGGAGAAATCCACATGCCCCGGCGTGTCGATGAAATTGAGCTGGTATACCTCCCCTGTGATCGATTTGAAGCCGAGAGTCACGCTCTGCGCTTTGATGGTAATGCCGCGCTCTCGCTCCAGATCCATCGAATCGAGTACCTGGGCCTGCATTTCTCGCGCATCGAGGCCGCCGCATTCTTGAATGAACCGATCAGCCAAGGTCGACTTTCCGTGATCTACATGAGCAATGATGGAAAAGTTGCGGATATTCTTCATCGAGGCCTGAGCTGGAACAAACTCCCTATTATACCGGGGGACGGTGGTACGCGAGTGCCTTATGGACCTCCTCGGGGTCCAAATGACCATGACACACCAGCTGGCGCGCAAACATCAGCACCGGAATCTTGTGTCCATAGCGCACTTGCGTCTCCGGATCGGCATCGACCTCGACGATGTCCACGGGAAAGGCTCGGGCCGCGGGCAGCGCCGCGAGCTGCGTGAGCATTTCTTCGCAAAGCCCGCACCCGGGGCGCGAGTACAGCACAAAGCGCGGTGTGGCCCCGCGAGCGGTTCCGCCGCGCGGGGCCGAGCGGCGTGAAGCGCCGCTGCTCATCGGTCAATGGCGAGACAATTCACTGTCGCCGGCGGATTTGACCGAATGTGCAATGAATTCCACCGTCTGCGCGGGCACCTCCCCTACGGCGGTGACCTGGTGCCCCTGTATCACGGTCGAAAAGGCGTATCCCGACCCGACACGCGCAAGCCCTTGCATGGGCGCTTCTGGGTGCGGCACGGCGGCCGGATCCGCGCCCGGCGCGCTGGCCTGCGGCGCAACGCTTTGAGCTTCGACGAACACGGACACCGTAGCCAAACCATCAGAGTAAACCAAGTGGCTTGCCGGCACCGTCGCGCCGCCCAGCGTCTGCGCTCCGGCCACCGTCAAATGGAATCCCGGCGGCAACTCGCGGGCTCGGTAAGCGGACAACGCCGGCGACGCGGTATCCTGCGACGGACCCTGGCGCACCCAGCGCATGCCCTCGGTACGCACCGCGGGCGCAAGGTCGCTGTCCGGAATGATCTCCGGCATGTCCAACCGGGCGAATAATATCTGTTCGATCACTTGCCCGCGGGAGTCGCACAGCTGGGTCTTGAGAGGCATCGCGGTTTTCTCATCCAGCCACAGGCGATAGCCGAATCGAAATTGATCTTTGGGATTAACCGCGATCACCCGTGCCGGACGCCCCAGCACACGTGTCGTCGCCAAGGCTTCTATGCGATAGAACTCGTTAACGTCGGCGCCGAATTGCGGCAATGCTCCCAGAAACGCCCCGTAACTCGGCTGCGGCTGCACCAGCACCGTGTGCTGGTCAGGCAAGTAGCAGGTCAATTCGCCATTATTGCGGACGAACTCGCGCCCGGAACCGTCCAGGGATTGCAGGCGCTCGGTCACGCGTCCGGCGCGCACCCGGTGCACGATGCGCATGGTCTCCACCCGGCCCTCGCTCAGATGGAAGAATGTGCCGTCGTAATTTCTCGACGCCAGTGCCTGATTCATTTTCTGCAGCCAATCCCGTGGATCATCGGCGCCGCGGCACGGCGTCGCAGGCACCGTCAGAAACGCGCCGAGCACTGCGCAAGGAATGAGCCAGGTAACTCGGCCGCGCATGGCTCTCATCATGGAACGGCGCGCGGTGGCGCAGACAGTACCGGCGGCTCGTTGGCGTCGCCGTGCGTGTCATCGTTCTCGATGAGCATGTCCGCCAGCACACCGCGCTGATCGAGACCCGAAGAGTACTTGCTATGAGCAAACACGTAGTTGGTGAGTCGCGCCTCGGGCAGGGCCGCCGGCGCTTCGGGAGTGCTCGCCGGCACCGTGTAAGAGATCGCCTCGCGAGCCGCCGGCGCAATTGCATTTTGCGCCGCCACGGGCAGGGCCGCATGCAGGGTGGGCACGACGGCGCGCTGCTGCAAAGCCACGACCGCAACAGCCGCCACGCCGGCCGCCACCGCGACGCCCGCAAAAGGCCGCCACCAACGCCGGGTTCGCGCCTGTTGCACGGGAGCGTCGGCCGCAATGTGCTCGCCGCCGAGAGCCCGGTTCACGCGTTCCGCGAAACCCCGCGTCAACGGGCTCATGCGGGCGCCGCGCAGTGATTCCCCAATCAGCGCATAGCGCCCAAAGCTTTCGCGCAGCTCAGCGTCGCGAGTGAGGCGCCGCAGCAGTAGTTCGGTTTCCGAATTTGGCAGTTCTCCGTCGAGAAATGCCGAAACTTGCTCACGAATTTGTTCGCTCATATGTCCTCTGGCCGACCAAGGCCGCCATCGAAAACAGGCCGTAACTTCTTGTCAATGGCTTCTCGGGCTCGGAAGATTCGCGACCGTACGGTGCCTACCGGGCAATCCATGGTTTGCGCGATATCTTCGTAGCTCAATCCCTCCAATTCGCGCAGCACGATGGCAGTGCGCAGATCCTCCGGCAAATTCTCAATGGCGCGGTTCACCGTGTCGCGAATCTCATCGGTCAGCAGCAACGCTTCGGGAGTCTCGGACTCGGCCAATCGCGCGTGCACTTCATATTGTTCGGGATCCTGAAGATCGAGGTCGTAGTCCATGGGCCGGCGCTTGGTCGCGACCAGGGAATTCTTGGCTGTATTGATGGCGATCCTATACAGCCACGTATAGAAGGCACTATCGCCGCGAAACGACTGCAGCGCACGGTACGCTTTGACAAAAGCCTCCTGTGCAATGTCTTCAGCCTCGGTTGCATCGTGAACGTAACGCATGATCAGCTTCAGCACCTTGTGCTGGTATCGCAGAACCAACAAATCGAACGCCGCGCGCTCACCGCGCTGGACTCTCTCCACCAGGTTCAGATCACTCTCTTCGACGCTCATGGGTGAACCCAAACCGGTGAGCTCACAACCCAGCCTGTCGCAATAGACCGACGCGCCGAAGAAAAGTTCGACAATTTCAGCGATGGACCGGTGGTAAACGTGACTTTGCGCACAGGTGCGATACTAACAGTCGCACGGCGGGCACTATCGCGCCGCAGAGGAGCCTGCGGTAAGCCGCTCGATGACGCCTGCGAGACGCTCGGGAGGCGCTTCTCTGCCCAGACAATAGTCATAAATCACCGTGTCATGGGTGTCGAGCAGCTGCCGAAATGCCTCCTGGTCGGCAGCCGATGCGGCGCAGAACTGCTCATCGACATAGCGCTCGAGCAAGACATCGAGTTCTCGCAGGCCTCGCCGGCAGCGCCAGCGCAACCGCCCGAGTTCGGCCCTGGAGGGCGGTAGCTTCCGGCCGGCCGTCATCAATGACGACGGTGAGCCATCATTTGCTTGATCTCCCCGATCGCCTTCGCGGGGTTCAAATCCTTGGGGCACGCCTCGGTGCAATTCATGATGGTATGGCAGCGGTACAGGCGGAACGGGTCCTCGAGGTGATCGAGACGTTCGCCCGTAGCCTCATCGCGGCTGTCGACGATCCAGCGGTAGGCCGCCAGCAGCGCCGCGGGTCCGAGGTAGCGATCGCTGTTCCACCAGTAGCTAGGGCAGCTGGTCGAACAGCAGGCGCACAGGATGCATGCCGAGGGACGGTCGACTTTTTCCTGATCGCCCTTCGACTGCAGGCGTTCGCTGTCCGGGGGAGCCGGCGTGCGCGTCTGCAGCCAGGGTTTGATGGACGCATATTGCGCATAGAAATTCGTCAGATCCGGGACCAGATCCTTGATGACCGGTAGGTGCGGCAAAGGATAAATCTTGACATCGTGCTTGACGTCGGCGCAGGCGCTGATGCACGCCAAGCCATTCTTGCCGTCGATGTTCATGGCGCAGGAGCCGCAAATGCCTTCGCGGCAAGAACGCCGGAAACTCAAGGTGGGGTCGATCTCATTCTTGATTTTGATGAGCGCGTCCAACACCATCGGACCGCAGGCGTCCATGTCGATTTCGTAGCTGTCGAGGCGGGGGGTTTGCGCCGCGTCCGGATCGAAACGGTAAATCTTGAAAACCCGGACATTCTTGGCGCCGGCCGGAGCCTTGAACACGCGGCCGTCCTTGCGCACCTTGGAATTGGCGGGAAGCGAAAACTCAGCCATCAAATACTCCTGATCGTCTCGATGCTCAATAGGTCCGGGCCTTGGGGGGAATGGATTCGACATCGCCCGTCAAGGTGTTCAGGTGCACGGGCCGGTAGTCGAAAGTGCTTTCGCCTTTGGCCGACACCCAACACAGGGTATGTTTCATCCACGTCTGATCGTTGCGATCCGGGAAATCCTCGCGTGCCTGAGCACCGCGGCTTTCCTGGCGATTCTCGGCAGAATGCATCGTCGCCACGGCTTGGCCCAGTAAGTTGTCGAGCTCCAAGGTTTCGATCAGATCGGTGTTCCATATCAGCGAACGGTCGGTGACATTGACGTCAGAGAAGGAATTGAAAACCTCGCTCAATTTTTTCTTGCCGTCGTTCAAGGTCTCGCCGGTTCGGAACACGGCCGCGTCGCTCTGCATGATGCGTTGCATTTCCAAGCGCACGTCGGCCGTACGCCGTGAACCTTTGGCATTGCGAAATTTATCCAAACGCGCAACGGCGGCATCGGTGGCATCCGCCTTGAGCGCCCGGTGCGGCGTCTCCTTCTTGATTTTTCTCGCGCAATGCCGCGCCGCTTCTCTACCGAAGACGACCAAGTCGAGCAAGGAATTCGATCCCAAGCGATTGGCTCCATGCACCGACACGCACGCCGCTTCGCCGACAGCCATGAGTCCCGAAACCGCTGTTTCACTGCCGCCCGCGCGGGTCACGACCTCGCCGTGAACGTTGCAGGGGATGCCGCCCATGTTGTAGTGCACGGTAGGCAATACCGGAATGGGCTCTTTATTGACGTCGACGCCGGCGAAAATCCGCGCGGTCTCGGCGATACCGGGCAAGCGCTCCTGGATGACCGACGGGCCGAGGTGTTCCAGATGCAGATGAATATGATCCTTGAGCTTGCCGACGCCCCGGCCTTCGCGAATCTCGATGGTCATCGAACGACTGACGACGTCGCGCGAGGCCAAGTCTTTGGCATTCGGGGCGTAGCGTTCCATGAACCGCTCGCCGGCGGAGTTCGTCAGGTAGCCGCCCTCGCCGCGGGATCCTTCGGTAATCAGGCAGCCCGCGCCATAGATGCCGGTGGGATGGAATTGCACGAACTCCATATCCTGCAGCGGCAAGCCCGCGCGCAGCGCCATGCCACCGCCGTCGCCGGTGCAGGTGTGGGCCGAAGTACAAGAAAACCAGGCGCGTCCGTAGCCACCCGTCGCCAGAATGACTTCGTGTGCCCGGAATCGGTGCAGCGTGCCGTCGGACATGTCGAGCGCAATCACTCCGCGGCATTCACCCTCCTCCATGATCAAATCGAGCGCGAAATACTCGATGAAAAAGCGCGCCTCATGTTTGAGGGATTGCTGGTACAGGGTATGCAGCATGGCGTGCCCGGTCCGGTCGGCGGCAGCACAAGTGCGCTGGGCGATGCCCTTGCCGAAATGAGTGGTCATGCCGCCGAAAGGACGCTGATAGATCCGGCCGTCCTCGGTGCGCGAAAACGGCACCCCGTAGTGTTCGAGTTCGATCACGGCCGCCGGCGCTTCCTTGCACATGAACTCGATGGCATCTTGATCACCGAGCCAATCGGAGCCCTTCACCGTGTCGTACATATGCCAGCGCCAGTCATCGGCGCCCATGTTGCCCAGCGCCGCCGAGATTCCGCCCTGCGCCGCGACGGTATGACTGCGAGTGGGGAACACTTTGGTGAGGCAGGCCGTCGACAGACCCGCCTCGGCCAAACCGAAAGTCGCGCGTAAACCCGCCCCGCCCGCGCCGACGACCACCACATCGTAAGTGTGGTCGATCAATTTGTATTCGCTCATAGTGTCAAGATCCGAACGTAACGCGCAAAATCGCAAAAATGCCTGCGCCGCCGACAAGCACATACAGAAACCGCAGCAGCAAAAGGCCGAACAACTTCATGCCCGCGGCATGCACGTAGTCCTCCACCACGACGGTAGTCCCTAAATACGAGTGATAAGTGAGCACCGCGACCAGCAGCACGGCGAGCAAGCCGCTCATCGGAAAGGCCAGCCAGGTCTTGACGGTGACATAATCCAGACTGGGCAGAGAAAGCAAAGAAAATAACAACCACAGCGTGAGCGGGATCAAGGCAACGGCGCTCACACGTTGTGCCCACCAATGGCCCGTCCCGTCCTTGGCGGACCCGAGTCCCAGCACTTGGCCCAAAGGACTTCGCAAACTCATGATCGGTGGCCCGCAAAGATCAATCCCCACATGCACGCCGTCAAGCCGGCCGCGCCAATAACCGCGAACCAGCCGCTCAAGTGGCGCTGCGCGCGCTCGAATCCCAGTCCAATATCCCAGAACAGATGCCGGATGCCGTTCAGCAGGTGATACAGGAACGCGAACGTCCAACCGATCAGGACCAACCAACCGAGGGGACGCGCAAACATGCGGGTGGCGGCGGCATATGGCTGCTCGCCGCCTGCCAAGGCCACGAACCAATAGCTCAGTGCGAATAGACCCAGTGCCAGGGCTATGCCGGTTAATCGATGCAAAATGGACAGCGTGTTACCGATTTGCCAGCGATAAACTTGGACATGGGGTGAAAGCGGCCGCGCGCGTGCAGGCATCAGCGCTCCTTGCGAATAGTGGATGAGGGCGATATCACAATTAGAAATCGATGCAGCGGCCGCGCAATTCCCAATCGCCGAAGCGCGTCGGCTCAGGGCCGTCGCGGCCGCCGACTTCGCGGAGCGCGGCCGCCTTTATGGCTGCAGCTTCATTGTTTGGCTCGGTCGGAGACGTATCTCGGACCTGTTCTTCAGAATTCGGCGTCACAGGTTAAAGTTTGCCAGAAAATGGGAGCGGATAAACGCTTCATTGATCAAATTTAAGCGAAGGCGTAATGCGCGAACGGGCCGAAAAGTGCCGAGATTGGGGTTGACTTCGAGGTTTCACCCCCTACTTTGTAGCAGGATGAGCATCACTGATCCCACCTCGGGCCGTTTAGCGCATTTGGGTGTCATGCGATTTACCGGCATCGACGCCGCCAGCTTTCTCCAGGGTCAGATTTCCAATGATACGCGCCGGCTCGCCGAGTCTAAAACCCTGTTCGCGGCTTACTCGAATCCCCAGGGGCGGGTGCTGGCGCTGCTGCGTCTAATGCCGCATTCCAGCGGAATCTTAGGTCTATTGCCGCGCGAACTGGTCGCACCGACCATGCACGCCTTGAGTAAATACGTACTGCGCGCCAGGGTCAAAATCGAGGATGCCAGCGAGCTGCTGTGGGTGCTGGCCCAGCAGGCGAGCAGCGCTCAGGAACCGGGGTCGTACTTCGAACGGGACGGGGTGGGCCGCGCAGCCGTGGATGCGGCCGGTCGCCATTGGATCCTCGGCGCACCCGAAGCGCTCCGGCGGCAGAGTCTCGCGGCAGACGGGGCGGACGCGGCGGCCGTTGAACACGCATGGCGCCTGGCCGACATTCGCGCCGGCCTGCCGCAGATATACCTGGCGACGCGCGAGGCCTTCGTCGCGCAGATGTTGAACCTCGATCGTCTGGAGGGCATCAGCTTCAGCAAAGGTTGCTACACCGGGCAAGAAATCATTGCCCGCACCCAGCACTTGGGCCGCATCAAGCGGCGCTTATATCGCCTGCGGTTGCCGGATGGCGAATGGAGCATCGGACAAGCCCTGCGTTTGACCGATGGCCGCGCTGGACGACTGTGCGAAGTGGCGCGCAGCGGCAGCGGTTTTGAGGCTTTGGCCGTGCTCAACGTCGAGGCCGCTCCTGCCGGTGATGGGGGCGAAGCGCCCGAGGGTACTTCGGCTACCAAGAGTGCCGTTGCCGCCGTTCAATTGGCGCTGCCGTATTCACTCTAGAGATCGATGATCTCGATCGCCTTCGGATCCAGGGTTTCGCCGAAGAACCGGCTCCCGACGCGGGCAAATCGTGCAGCGCCATCGGTGGCCAGCCACGTAACGATACCGCGAGCTGGCGCGCCGGAAGCCGCCCCGGGCGAAGGCCCGGGTTTGAGGCCAAGCTTGCGCGCCACGGTAGCCGCGGTAGTCGCCGCGGAGTCGACGACACGCACGTTCCCCGGCAGCACCGCGCCGATGGCTGCTGCGAGTGCGGGAAAATGCGTACACCCCAGCACCAGGGTGTCGGGGGCATCACGCGTCGCAAAAATTGGCTCGAGATAGCGGTGCGCGACGGACTCGGCAATGGGACCGTCGGTCCATCCCTCCTCCGCCATGGAAACGAATAAGCCGCACGCGCGCGCGGTGACGCGCGCGGCCGCGTTCAAGCGAAGAATCGCCGTTTGATAAGCGCCGCCCGCGATGGTGCCCTCGGTGGCAATCACGGCGATGTGCTGCGACTGCGAGACGGCGACGGCCGCCGCGGCGCCCGGCTCGATGACGCCGATCACGGGTAGCATCGGATGACGCGCACTCAATGCGCCGAGCGCGGAGGCCGAAGCCGTGTTGCACGCCACCACCAAACATCTGACACCCCGGCGCAGCAGCGCGTCCGCACACTGCAGAGAATAGCGCACGACGGTGTCAGCGCTCTTGGTGCCGTACGGCAGTCGCGCAGTATCGCCGAGATACATGAAATCCTCCGCGGGCATCGCCGATCGCAGCGCCCGCAACACCGTCAAGCCGCCCACCCCTGAGTCGAAAACGCCGATGGGCAGAGACGCATCGCTCGGCGCGGCATCACCAGGCGCAGCGCCGCTCATGGCTCGTCCTCAATGCTCCGGCCGCATGTGCGGAAACAGCAAGACATCGCGAATCGACGCAGAATTTGTGTACAGCATGACCATCCGGTCGACGCCGAGCCCAAGGCCGGCAGTCGGCGGCATCCCGTACTCCAACGCGCGCACATAATCGGCGTCGTAGTACATGGCCTCTTCGTCGCCCGCCTCCTTACGGTCGACCTGCTCCTTGAAACGCTGTGCCTGATCTTCGGCATCGTTCAGCTCGGAAAAGCCATTGGCCAATTCGCGGCCGCCGACGAAGAACTCCCATCGGTCCGCAATGAAGGGATCCTGGTCGTTGCGCCGGGACAGCGGCGATACCTCGGCGGGATAGGCGTAGGCGAAAGTCGGCTGGACCAGGGTGTGCTCGGCCGTTTTTTCGAAGATTTCAATCTGCAGTTTGCCAGCCCCATCAGCCTTTTTGTAGGGAATCTTCATTTGATCGCAGACGCGCCGCAGATAGGACGCATCGCGCAACGACATGGGATCGATGGCCGGATTGTTGGCCACGATGATGTCTTCTATGGACTTCCTGGCGAAGCTTTTCGACAGATCGATCGCCGTTCCCTGGTAATTCAAGATACGCGAGCCGAGCAAGGTGTCGGCGAGGCCTTGAAACAAGGTTTCTAGCAACTCCATCAAGTCGTTGAAGTCCGCGTATGCCTGGTAGAGCTCGAGCATCGTGAACTCAGGGTTGTGCTGAGTCGATACTCCTTCGTTGCGGAAATTTCGATTGATTTCATAGACGCGCTCAAAGCCACCGACCGTGAGGCGCTTTAAATACAACTCGGGTGCGATACGCAGATACATTTGCGCATCGAGAGCGTTGTGATGGGTTTTGAAGGGACGCGCGGCTGCCCCGCCGGGGATCGGGTGCAACATCGGTGTTTCCACCTCGAGGAACCCGCGTGTATCGAGAAAAGCGCGTAAATAGCGGATGATACGCGAACGGAGTTCGAACACCCTGCGGCTATCCTGATTCATGATCAAATCGACATAGCGGCGCCGATAGCGCTGTTCAGTAT
>JALYIW010000182.1 GCA_030775625.1 Pseudomonadota bacterium
GTGTGCAAAAGGCCAAAGCCTTCGCTGCGTCGCCCGAGCTGAAGGCAGCAATGGAGAAGGCGGGCGCGAAGGGGGCACCGCAGATCTGGATCGCGACGAAAAGCATGAAGTAGTTCATTGCCATAGACGGGGCGGCTGGGGGAGCCGAAGCGTCGCCGACGCCAGGGCCCGCGGGTCTATCGCGGACTTGGATTTCCTATCGGTCCGCAAGACGGCGGATGTTGACCTAGGGAGCGGCACCATGAATGACAAATCGCTAAGAGTTTTGGCTTCCGTCGGACTGGGCCTGGGTGGGGCGCTGGGTATGGCGGGGACGTTCGCCCCGTCGGCCTCGCTGCGGGGGCTGGCCTGGGGCATCGACGGTATCGCGCTGGTGATGGCTTGTGCATTGCTCACGCTCCGCTTCTTCAGAATGGGACAGGAGATCGTGGCGGCGGGCTTTCTGGTGTTCGCCATCGGCGAAAGCCTCCTCGTTTCCGGCGCGGCCATGGATCCGGCGCAGAGTGCCCCGTCTTTCGGCGGCGGCGTCGGCCTGTGGGCGGGGGGGCTTGCATTGATCAGCGTCCCGCGTGTTTTCCCGATGGTAGTGCGGCTGCTCGGACTTGCGGCGGCGCTGCTGTTCGCGGCGACGGCCTGCCGTATGTTCGCGGGCGCGCAGATCACGGCCTTGTCCCACCCGCTTCCTTTCTTCGCTTATCCCGTCTTGGTCGCGACGTTCGCGGGGTGGATTGTGACGATATTGCGGGACCTGGTTGCCCCAAATCTGACTTGGCGTATGGGGCGGGCGGATCGGCAGATGTGAGGCTAGCCGCCCGCGTAGTTCCACCGGTGGCGTCTTAGGTTCCCAGCACCGTTAAGCCATGCGCTTGCGCCGCCAATCCGAGCGCTCCGTCGTGAGTTGCCATGACCGGATCGACGCCAATCGCATCCTTCCAAAGCAGTGCTGACGCAAGGTGAATCGCATCGAGGGTTCCCAGCTCGGTCGGCATCGGCTGTGCGGCGCGGTCTAGTACGATCGTGTCGATTTCGATCAACTCCAGCGAGTTGATGAGGTTAAGAATCGTAGCGCGGCGTCTGGCGATTTCCGTATCTGATAGTCCGGCGCGTATTCGCAACCGATCCAAGGCGCGCAGACTCTCGGTCGCGATCAGCGCGCTAGATACTCCGCGATCGATCTGTCGCCACTCCGGCAAAGAGTTCGGCTGTCCTAACGCCAGGCGCAGCAGGACCGATGAGTCGACATAAGCGATCATCTGTGACTCTGCCGCTCCTCCAGCAACAACTGGACGACGTCGATCTTTTGGGTGATCGGTTTTGGCAGCGAAACCTTGTTCGGCTTCGGTGAATCGGTAGCCGGCTTGCGGATACGCAGGCCAGACCTCTCGCGCATCGGAACGATCTGCGCAACCGCTCGATTGCGATCCAGGACTGCGATCGATTCACCGCCCTGTACGATGCGAAGAAATTCGCTTAGCCGGGACTTGAGTTCAGCGATACCCACTTGTTTCATGACTATATATGACTATAACTGGTCATAAGATGCAAGGACTATCGGCTTCCATCTTCAAATATTTAGATAGCTATGAATTCTAGGCACCGCTCGAATACCAGGAAAACCAAGGTAGGAGCTGAGGCGCCGAGGATTTATACTTGAGACCGCAGCGAGGAGATCAAAGATGGCCACTATTGGCAATGTCACCCACCGAGACCCGGACATCCTGAACGGCAGCCTGGTGTTCATCGGAACCCGCGTGCCTGTACGTTTGTTATTCGACTACCTAGAAGGTGGGGAAAGCCTCGATGAATTCCTGCATCAGTTCCCCTCTGTGAAGCGCGAATTCGCAATCGCAGTCTTGGATGCGGCGTACGAAACCGTGGCGGCCGATGCGAATACTGCTTGACGAGAATTTTCCTGCCGACTTTGCCGCGCTGCTGGTCGGACATGAAACGTCGAACATACATACTCACGGCTGGTCGGGGTCTTGTCGCCGAAGGGCTTGGATCGATACTCTTGGCCGCGACCGTGATTGGCTCCGGAATCATGGCCGAACGACTCGCAGGAGGGAATCTTGCGGTGGCGTTGCTTGCCAACGCCGCCGCCACGGTCGCGGTGCTTGCAACGCTAATCGCGCTCTTAGGTCCCAGCAGCGGCGCGCACTTCAATCCGGCGGTATCGCTCATTGAGGCATTGCGCGGAAAGCTGACTGTGCGACAGACAGTCGCCTATGTCATCGTCCGATCGCGGATCAAAACGTTTGCGCGTCACCATAAAAATGTTGGAATGTTGCCCGTATTGGATTTGCCGTATTCTTAACCCTGGCCTATGCTTTATCTATTATGAATTGGCAGGACTACATCTCAATTACCCCCGGCGTCCGGAGCGGCAAACCCTGTGTCAAAGGAACGCGCATCACTGTCTCCGATGTACTCGAGTATTTGGCGAGCGGCATGGATGAGCAGGCAATACTGACCGATTTCCCGGAATTGCGGCGTGAGCACATCCAGGCGGTGCTTAGCTTTGCCGCGGAACGTGAACGGCGCCTAAGTGCACTGCCTGCGGTGTCTTGAAGCTATTATTCGATGAGAACTTGAGCTCGCGCCTGGTTGGCGCATTGGCTGATCAGTTCCCCAATAGCTCCCACGTCAATTTAGTTGGTCTTGCCGGCGCGACCGATCTTCAGGTCTGGGCCTATGCGCGCGAGCATGATTTCACCGTGGTCTCCAAGGACGATGACTTTCGGAGTCTGTCGTTGGTGAACGGCGCGCCACCAAAAGTCATCTGGCTGCGCATCGGCAATACATCGACTGCCGGAATTGAGGCTTTCATCCGCTCGGCGCTCGTCAAGATCCGGACATTTGAGATCTCCCTCGAGGAATCCCTGCTCGTCCTGTCCTAGGGCGTCGCCCTGAAATACGTCATTTGGAATTGGGACCACGGATGGGACCACAGAGCTTCCATCAGACCCCTTTGTCCTTTCGGGCACATAGGTTACGTAAGTAATTGGTCGGGGCGACAAGATTCGAACTTGCGACCCCTTGCACCCCATGCGATTCCTACGTGATACGCCGTGAAATTATATGAAATGATTTGAGATAGCAAATCGGGCTATTTGTAGGGTCTGTGCGCTTTCAACACCTGCCTTTGCGTTTCACCCTATTTCGCGTAAAGTGGGTACAAGGTGGGTACAAAACGCAAGCCAAAGGCCTTGTCGAAGCGGAAGGCGGTCGCCAGGCGATTCACCGTTACCCGCTTGGCCACCCTGCCCCCCGGCCGCTACGGCGATCCGGCGCAAGAATCCCTCTACCTGCTGGTGCGAGCCAAGGCTGACGGCTCTACGTCACGAACTTGGGTGCACCGGATCAAGTACCGGGGCGGCGATACGTACCTCACCGTCGGCCATTTCCCCGACACCTCCCTCGCGGAGGCGCGCCAAATCGTCCAGGACGAACGCGAATTGCTGTCGAAGGGGATTGAACCGAAGCGCGCGAAGGCCCGCAGGCGCCCCGTCGCGTCGCCAGCGGCGCTATCTGCGGCGCCAGTCGGCGGGCGCCACACCATCGAGAACCTGGCTCATGAATTCTTAGAGCGCCATGTCAAGCGCACCGCAGCTCATCCGGAGGACGTCCGGCGCATGTTCGCCAAGGACGTGCTTACCGCCGATGCATGGAAAGGTCGCGACGCGCGCACCATCAAGCCGCGGGAAGTCATCGAACTACTGGACGGCGTGGTCGACCGCGGCTCGCCGGTCGCGGCCAATCGCTTGGCGTCAAAGCTCGGCCAGATGTTCCGGTTCGGCGTACACCGCGGCCTGGTCGAATCCTCGCCCGTGCAACTGCTCTATAGGCCCGGCGGCAAGGAATCCGCCCGTTCTCGATGCCTCACTGATAGCGAGCTTAAGGCGCTGCTGTCCGACCCCAAGAACGCCACCCGCTTCGAACGCCTGGGGCATGTGCTGGTCATTCTCCTTTTGACCGCCGTCCGGCGTAGCGAGATCGCCCTCGCCGACTGGTCGGAACTCAATCTTAAGAAAAAAACGTGGCACGTCCCGGCCCCGCATACGAAGACAAAGGAGGCCCATACCGTACCCCTGTCGGACTGGGCTGTGCGCGAATTCGAAGCCCTACAGCGACTCGCCAAACATTCCCGATGGGTACTCGCAAATGATGAAGGCGACGGGCCGATCAATCCGAAACTTCTGACCCGCGGCGTCGCCCGCTGTCAGGCACGGATGAAGAAACTCGGCATTGCCGCATTCACGCTGCACGATCTGCGCCGTACATGCCGTACCGGCCTCGCCCGCCTCAAGATTGCGCCGCACATCGCCGAGCGC
>JALYIW010000183.1 GCA_030775625.1 Pseudomonadota bacterium
TCGACGAGCAGGGCCGTTTCTATGCGCAGCAATGCGTGGCGATGGCACGCCACACGCCGTGCATTTTTGAATACGTGTATTTCGCACGTCCCGACTCCATCATCGACAATATCTCGGTCTACAAGGCGCGCTTGCGCATGGGCGAGCGCCTGGCCGAGAAAATCAAACGCGAACGACCCAATCACGATATCGATGTCGTTATCCCGATTCCCGATACCAGCCGCACCAGCGCCGTGCAGGTCGCGCAGCTGCTGGGGGTGAAGTATCGCGAAGGCTTCATCAAGAACCGCTATATCGGCCGCACGTTCATCATGCCGGGCCAGGAACAGCGCGCGAAGTCGGTGCGCAGTAAATTGAACGCCATCGATCTGGAGTTCCGCGGCAAGAACGTGCTGCTCGTCGACGACTCCATCGTGCGCGGCACGACATCCGCTCAAATCATCGACATGGCACGCGAAGCCGGTGCGAAAAAAGTGTATTTCGCTTCGGCGGCGCCGCCGGTTCGCTATCCCAATGTTTATGGAATCGACATGCCCGATGCGTCCGAGCTGGTCGCCGCCGGCCACACGGACGAGGAAGTTCGCGGCATCATCGGCGCCGATTGGCTCATTTACCAGGATTTGGCGGATCTGATCCATGCAGTTCGCCACGACAACGCGAAGATCAAGGATTTCGATACTTCGTGCTTCTCCGGTGAATATGTGACCGGCGATGTCACGCCCGAGTATCTCAAGCGCCTGCAGGGAGAGCGATCCGACGAAGCCAAACAGCAACGTCGCGACGGCGGCGGTCGTGGACTCAAGTCCGTCCGAGTTTTGTAGCAGGCTCGCCAAGACTGGCGCCGCCAGGGCCCTCCGGCGGTCATGAGCATGCGTCTCTTAGTGATTGCCGCGCGTGCCGATTATCGACTGCTCGTCAAAAAGCATATCGAGATAGAGTGGTCCGATGCGATCGTCGTCGAACACCGCCTAGGAGAAGACAACCCGCTCGAAGCGCAATTTGCGGCGACCGCTTTCGATGCGGCCATCATCGTGGGAGTTCCTCCGAGCACGGCGGCCGAGGAATTGGCGGCGGCACTGCTGGACAAGCCGGAGTTTGCTCCCCTCATATTGCTCCTGCTGCAGGATGCGCCGCGATCTGCGCCCGCTGCGGTTCCCGGCCTGCAGCGGATATACGGCCGCAAGGTCGATCGCGAATCGCTCGTCAAGGCCATCACGGCCGCTTCCCGCCTTCAGCGCCAGTCGCTCGCCAAACTGCGTGCGCAACCGCAGTTCGCGAGCCGCTATCGCTTTGGGACCGTGATGATTCGCGGCCATCGCTGCATCAGACAAGTCGGCAGCGGCGGCATGTGCACGATTTATCTCGCCGAGAGTGAACGCGCCGGCACCCTCGTGGTGCTCAAGGTCTTCAATCAAGTTCCGGACGTTTCCGAGCGCATCGTCGGCTTCGATCGATTCCTTCAGGAGTATGAGATCGTTGCCGGTTTGACGCACAAGAACATCGTTCGTATCTACGATCTGGGCATTGCAGACGACCATGCTTACATTGCAATGGAGCATTTTCCCGCGGGCGATTTACGTCAGCGCATGAAGACGCCGCTGCTGCCGTCGACCGCGCTCGAGTACCTGGAACAAATCGCCGGCGCGCTCGATGCCATTCACTCGGTGGGAGTATTGCACCGCGACTTGAAACCTGCCAACGTGATGCTGCGCACCGACGGCTCGCTGTGCCTGATCGATTTCGGCCTGGCCAAGGCCAATGAGATGGAAGTCTCGCTGACTGGAACGCGCGAAATCTTCGGCACGCCCTATTACATGAGTCCGGAACAGGGTCACGCAGAGCCGATCGACGCACGCAGCGACTTGTACAGCCTGGGCGTCATGTACTACGAAATGCTCACCGGCAAGAAGCCATACACCGGCGCGACGGCGATGGAAGTAATCTACAAGCACAAGCGGACCGAGCTGCCTGCGATCGCCACCCAGTTCGACGGGTACGCGGACATTCTGCACCGCTTGCTCGCCAAGTCGCCCGCCGACCGCTATCAGTCGGCTCAGGAACTGCTTGGTGCGATTGCCGCGTTGAGGATTCCGGCATGAACGATGCCGCGGCGGCCTTTACGCATCCGCTGCTACGGGTCGCGACTCCTCCGGCTTGGGTTATCCGAGCTTGCCGCACACCCGACGTGTTGATGATCGATCATGCGAACTGCGAAAAAAAGGCGGCATCGACCGCGCTCGCATTGATGTTCGCGTACGCGGAGGATCTGCAGCTGACCAATAAAATGTCGCGTCTCGCGCGCGAGGAATTACGGCACTATGAACAGGTGACCAAACTGATGCGCACCCTCGGAGTCACGCCGCAGCGCCTGGCACCCGGCCGCTATGCCGAGCGTCTGCGCCGGCTGGTCGGCAAGGCCGAACCGCATCGCGAGGTCGATCTGATGATTTGCGGCGCGTTCATCGAAGCGAGGTCGTGCGAACGGTTCGCGGCCTTGGGCCGCGCCATCGGCGCTCCCTTGAGCGATTTTTTTCGCGGCCTGCATGCTGCCGAAGCGCGGCATCACAAGATATACATGGATCTGGCGTGGCGCGCCGCCCAGCGGGCCGGGCTTTCGTCCACTGAGGTGCAAGCGCGAGTGCAGGCGTTCGCCGCCCTCGAGGAGCAGCTCATTACTCAGCCGGACTCGCACTTCCGATTTCATTCCGGGCCGCCCTAACGCGGCAGCGACGTGAGGTCGGGTCCGTTGTGGTCCCAGCGCAGCAGACTTCCCTGGTCATACCAATCGCCCAGGACGATGCGTGTACAGGGCCGGCCATCGACTTCCAGGGCATGAATGGCGGGCCGGTGGGTATGGCCGTGCAATAGGGTCCGGGCTCCGGCGCCGCGCAAGGCGGATGCGACGCTGCTGGCGTTGACGTCGGTGACGGCGTATTCCATGGCCGCGGTATGGGTCTGGCTGCCGATGCGCGCGGCACCCGCGAGTGCCCGGCGCGCCGCGATCGACAGAGCGAGAAATTGACGCTGCCACTCGGCGTCGCGAACCGTTGCCCGCAGACGCTGGTAGGCGCGGTCATCGGTACAGAGGGCGTCGCCGTGCATCACCAGCACGGGTTCTCCGTACAGGGTCACGAGTAGCGGGTCGGGCAAAAGGCTGGCGCCGCTCTCGAGGCAAAATCGTGCCGCGAGCAGGAAGTCCCGATTGCCATGCATGACGAAACACGGCACGCCGCTGGAGGTCAGGGTGCGCAATTCGGCGATGGCCGCCAATTGCGCGGAGTCCGCCGCGTCATCGCCAACCCAGCTTTCGAACAAATCTCCGAGAATGTACAAAGCGTCGGCGTCCTTGGCCTCGGTGTGCAGAAAACTCAAAAACTGTTCGGTTATCGCCGGGTGAGTTGCGTCGATGTGCAAATCAGAGATGAATAAGGTCGCCACGGAGGGTCACGGAACGGCGACGCGCTCGATTCGTTCGATGACTATGGGTTGCAAAGGCGCATCCTCCTTGAAGTTTCCGCGCGAGCCCGTCGATACATTGCCGATTTTGTCGACCACATCCATTCCCTGGACGACCTTGCCGAATACCGCATAGCCCCAGCGGGTCTTGTTGGGATCGAGGGCTTCGTTGTCGTACAAATTCACATAGAACTGTGCATCGCCGCCGTGCGGCTCCTGGCCGCGCGCCATGCCAACGGTGCCGCGCTGATTGGTCAGGCCGTTGCCTGATTCATTGACCACCTTGGCGAGAGCGGGTCTGAGCTTGTACGAGGAGTCAAAACCGCCGCCCTGAATGACAAAATTGGCGATGACGCGATGAAAAATCGTACCCGAGTATTGTCCCTGATCGACGTACTTCAAGATGTGCGCGACGGTCAGCGGCGCCCGCTCGGCGTTCAGCTCAATGGTGAAATTGCCCATCGATGTGCTGACTTGGATCAGGGGTGCGGCGGCTGCGGGCGGCGACATCTGTGAGGTTGCCGCGATAGGGGCGGCAGGCGCCGGACCCGCCGCCAAACTCGATGTAAACCAAGTCGCCGATATCAATCCGACTACGAGTATTGACGGTTTCATCTCCGAGATTCTACGCGAATAGGTACAATCTTGAGATATGTACTTATCCGCCGCACCGCCCGTGGTCACCCGCTTCGCGCCAAGTCCAACGGGTTCGTTACACCTGGGCAATGCGCGGACGGCCTTTTTTAGCCATCTGTGGGCCCGCAAGAGCGGCGGCCGCTTTATTTTGCGTATCGAGGACACGGATCTCGGGCGCAGCCAGCCACGGTTTCGCGACGAACTCATGGCCGATCTGCGGTGGTTGGGTTTGGATTGGGACGAGGGCCCCGATATCGGCGGGCCGTCGGCTCCCTATTCGCAGGCGGAGCGCGGTGAGTTCTATCGTAGCCTGTTCTCTCAATTGGAAAAGAACGGCCAAGTCTATCCGTGCTACTGCACCTCGGAGGAATTGGAACTGTCGCGCAAATTGCAGCGCATGGCCGGCAAGCCGCCGCGTTACGCGGGTACCTGCCGAAATCTGACGATGGCTCAGCGTACCGACCGAGAGGTGCGGGGCCTGAAACCCTCGCTGCGCTTTGCCGTGCCCAGTGGTCAAATCATCGAGTTCACGGACACGGTCCATGGCCCGCAGCGATTCGCATCCGACGACATCGGTGATTTCATCATCCGACGCGACGACGGTACCTCGTCCTTCTTCTTTTGCAATGCGGTCGATGACTCGATCATGGGAGTCACTCAGGTATTGCGGGGTGATGATCATCTGACGAATACGCCACGGCAGCTGATGGTGCTGGACGCATTGGGTCTGCGCCGACCGGGTTATGGTCACGTCGCACTGTTGGTGGGCGCAGACGGTGCGCCGCTATCCAAACGACACGGCAGCACCAGCGCGCTAGAGTTTCGTGAACGAGGATTTTTGAGTGCCGCCATACTCAATCATCTGTTCCGCCTGGGGCATACCAGCGACATCGGCGGTTGGTTGCCCATGAGCGAGATGCCGCTGCATTTTAGACCGGAACATCTCGGACGGGCTGCCGCGCGGTTCGATGAATCGCAATTGCTCCACTGGCAAAAGGAGACGGTGGAACGAATGTCCGCCGCCGATATCCGTGGCTGGCTGAGTGCCGACGACTCGACCGCTTTCGTGGAACTGGTGCGCCACAATGTGGTGTTGCCCGCGGACGCGGCTCCGTGGCGAGCGGTGGTACGCGGGGAACTTCCCCCGCTGGGTCAGGATGAACAACGCGTCATTGCGGCGGCGGGAACCGAGTTTTTTACGGCCGCTACGGACGCGTTCGATGAGTCTGATTCGGACCTGAAACTGCTGACCAAAATCTTGAAGGAACGTACCGGACGCAGGGGCGCGGAGCTATTCATGCCGCTGAGAGTGGCGTTGACAGGTCAGGCCCATGGCCCGGAACTCGCACCGCTGTTGAAGCTCATGGCGCCGGAGACGGCGCGGCGCCGCCTCGAGTCGCATGCTCAGAATCCATAATTCTCTGACGGGCCTCAAGGAGGAATTCCGGCCTCTGGTTCCCAACCAGGTGCGCATGTACGTGTGCGGCATGACCAATTACGACTACATTCACGTCGGCCACGCACGCATGCTGACGGTGTTCGATCTGGTGCAGCGCTACTTGCGATCGCTCGGCTATGCGGTCACGTACGTGCGCAACGTCACGGACATCGACGATAAGATCATCGAACGCGCTACCGCCAACGGCGAGAATTGGGCAGACCTTGCGCGACGGTTCACGGTTGCCATGCACGAGGATTGCGCCGTTCTAGGCCTTCAGGAGCCCGACCTGGAACCGCGGGCCACCGAGTACATCGGAGCCATTCTCGCCATGACGCAGACGCTCCTCGACAAGGGCTACGCCTATGTCGCGGGGAACGGCGATGTCATGTACGCGGTGCGCAAGTTCGCGGCGTACGGACAGCTGTCGGGAAAGAAAATCGATGACCTGCGGTCGGGCTCCCGCGTACGGGTCGATGAAGCGAAGCTCGATCCGTTGGATTTCGTGCTCTGGAAGCATGCCAAGCCGGGCGAGCCTTCTTGGGATTCACCCTGGGGGCGGGGCCGCCCCGGCTGGCACATCGAGTGTTCGGCCATGTCGACGAGCTTACTCGGCAGCTATTTCGATTTGCACGGGGGCGGTGAGGATTTGAAGTTTCCGCACCATGAGAATGAGATAGCCCAGTCGTGCGCCGCGTGCGATACGCCCTTCGTGCACATATGGATGCACAACGGATTTGTCCGCGTCAACGATGAGAAAATGTCTAAATCGCTCGGCAATTTTTTCACCGTCAGGGAAGTTCTCAAGACTTTGCGCGATCCGGAGGTGCTGCGATTCTTTTTGTTGAGCAGCCACTATCGGGGCCCCATCAATTATTCGACCGTGCAGCTAGATCAGGCGGACGAGACGTTGCTGGGCCTGTATCGAGCACTCAAGCACACGGATTCATCGGGTGCCGCGGACCTTCAGTGGATGGCGAAGTTCCGCGGCGCCATGGACGATGATTTCAACACGCCGCAGGCGCTTGCCGTCATGCAAGGAGTGGCCCGCGAGCTCAATCAAGCAAAGGCGGCGGGACACGAGGCCCTAGTCGCACGCGCCGCAGCGACGCTGCGGGCCATGGGGGGTATGCTCGGCATATTGCAGCAGGACCCGGAGTCGTATTTGAAACGCAGCCTGGCGAAGGCGACCCTGGGCGATGCGCAAATCGACGCGTTGGTCGAGGCAAGACGTGCGGCGCGCGCAGCCAAGGACTTCAATGAATCGGACCGGATCCGCGAGGTACTGACCGTCTCCGGCATCCTGGTGGAGGACACCCCGGACGGGGCAACCCAGTGGCGGCGCGCATAGGCCACGCCGCCCCAAGGCTGATGTTCAAGCCCCCAACGCCGATGTTCAGGAGCGTTTGGAGGCGAAAAAGCCCACGGCGAGGCCAACCACGGCCGCAATACCGATGACTTGCCACGGATTGTCGCGCACAAAGCCGTCAGTGCGTTTGCCGACGTCTTTGGCCTGAGTACCGAGTTGGGCTGCGGTATCCGCCACCGCGCTCTTGGCCGCCACCAAAGCGATTTTGACCTTGGCCCGCACTCTGGCGATGTCAGGCGTCTCGACATCCTTCAGCGCCTTGGTGAGATCTTCGACATTGTCGAGGAAGCTATTGACCTGCCCGTTGGCTTGATCTTTCAGGTTTCTCGCCGTCGGCGAATCGAATACGGATTCCATGGATACTCCTGGTTTCAATGTTTGATGGGAGTCAGCTGTCTTAGGCGCGGCGACCCATGCTCATGAGGAAGCTGACTACGGCGCCAATCAGGAACACGATGAACAATATCTTCGCGATGCCGGCGGCGCCGACTGCTATGCCGCCAAAGCCAAAAACGGCGGCAATTAACGCGATGATGAAAAAAACAACGGCATAGTGAAGCATGGTCACACCTAGGGTCAATGGGGCATTTCTGCGATGCCAGGAGTTTTCCATGTGGCACGCATGAACACAGTCGGCTGGTATCCTTGGTGTTCGTAGGACATAACCCACGCCTGGGCTTAACTGCAATAATCTTGACTCATGAAGTCGCTATTGATCGTCTATCACTCGATGACCGGAGGCACCCTACAAATGGCGCAGGCTGCGACAGTGGGCGCCCGTACGGAACTTGCATTGCAGGTATCTCTGCGCCGAGCCCAGGATACCCATGCCACTGATTTGATCGCCGCCAGCGGTTATATCTTTGCAACGCCGGAGAACCTGGGGTCCATGTCCGGGCAGATGAAGGATTTCTTTGATCGCACCTACTATGCAGCTCTCGATCAGCTCGATGGCCGGCCCTATGCTGCGATAATCTGCGCCGGCAGCGACGGCCGCAATGCAGCGCACCAGGTTGAACGTGTCGCAACGGGCTGGCGCTTGAAGCGGATGGCGGATTCCCTGATCGCCTGCACCCATGCGCAGACGCGTGAAGAGATTCTTAGGCCGAAAATAATTCCCAAGCTGGTTTTGCAGCAATGCGAGGCGCTCGGCGCGACCCTGGCTTCGGGAATCGCCATGGGGATTTTCTGACGTTGTGTAGGGACAAAAGCCGATTCGCAAATCGCTGGCGACGGCGAAGACTTTGATGCTCTACACCGGGGAGTGTCATGGCAACCAGATACAGCAAGGCCGCGTCGAAGAAAGTTGCAAAGGTGATGAAGGAACGCAAGGCTGGCACACTACGCAGCGGCGGGTCACGAAAACGGGTCACCAGCCGCAAGCAAGCCATCGCGATTGGCCTGTCCGAAGCGCGCCGGGCCGGGAAGAAGGTTCCCAAGAAGAAGTCTGCATAGCCAACATGCGCCACCCCCAGCTTGGGCTAGCCCCTCAAGCGCATTTCATCGGTGCATGGGATTGCTAGTTCAACGGGGCATGAGCAAGGTCGGGTGTGGTCGAGTTGATCACCGAAGGATCGTCACGCAACTTCACGTAAAGCGTACCCGCGCCGGGATGTGGGACCGGCAGTGCCGATCCGAGAAATCCATCCGGCACTGTCACTGCGTGGGTGAATGCGAAATCGTCGGCCACCGAATCGATCAGGTATAAATTGGCTCCGGAGAGTCTGCAGGCGAGTTCCGGCGTTGCGGGGCACCTCAATTCCTTGAGTAACGGCAATCGCACGAGATTGGCCAAGGGCTGCCAGTCACCGGCAATTCCTTTGGCGCTGACCCTGAAGCGCAACGGACCAAACGCCGAGTCACCAAAAGCCTTTGTCGGATTCAAGGTGGCGACCGCCACTTGCGAATTCTCTAAAGCGATGCCGCCGTTCGAGAAACTCAATATGGTGGCGGAAGTTTCGTCGGCCGTCGCCACTTCAAGATGTTCATCACGGGTAAATGCCGCCGGAAATTGCGCGCGCACCGCGAAGGTCAGCAGCGCGTCGGGGGGCAGTTGGCCGGGATCAGCCAGTTGAATGTTGCTGCCCACGCTGGAGGGCGAGGGCTGAACATTTTTGCTCATCAGCGTCACTCGCGGACGGGGAACATCGACGGATGCCAGCACCGGCATGACCCGTCCGTCGTTCAAGGTGACTTTCGCAGCGATGTCGCGCTCCAGTTTTAACGCCGATGCTGCTAAAGAATCCTGGGCCACCATGGGCAATTCGTCTCCGTCATTGCGGATCAGCTCCTTGCCCGGGAGGAAGACCACGTCTCTCAACGACAGACTGGCGACTTCGTCGAGACGGCTGCCCTTCAAAACGCCCTGAGTGTCGCCGGCGTGAATGGCGAAGCCATCGAAATGTCCCGCTTCGGAGAACGCTTGCAGCGAAATGCTCTGCGGCTGACTGAGGCCGTACTCGGACACCAGCAGAGTCATGGGACCGGCTTGCACCTCTTGCAACGGTAACTTAATCTCCACCTCCCCAGCTTTTACCGACTTCCATTCGACCTTCAATTCCTTGCCGTTCGGTATCCTGAGCAGGATGCCGTCGAGGCAGCTCGCGCTATCGGCCCGTAAATGCACTGAATCCTGGCGGCCGATGACCAGCGAATCCTCGTCGCCGGCGGCCAGCTCCCAGCTCTTCAGATGCGTGTTCAGCAATACGAATCCCGGTCCGCCGTAACGCTCGAAGCCCCAAAATCCCTGCAGTGAGGCATGGACGCTGTCTGCCAACGCGGCCGCATGCAGGGCCGACGTGTCGATGACAAAGCCGCCCTGCACCGCATCGGCGATCGCCGGCAGATCGATACTCCTGCCATCCTGGGTCGACAGACTGAGCGTCACGTCATGCGCATAACCGGTCGAGAATACCAAGGGAGCGCCTTCCACGGGTAAGACTAATGAGCTCTTACCGGCGCAGTAGATTTCTTTCGGGTTCACCGCATGCAAGGGAGGCAACTGCGGCGCTTCGACCGCGGGCAACGCAACCACCAATACCGATTTTGGACTGTGAAATGCAGGCGCCGTGTTCAGGGTGAGTGCAATGGTTTCCCCGCGTTGCGTCGCCAGCGCCGGAATGTATTGATATTGCGCGGTGTGGAAGGAGTCCAAGATGCGCGCGATATCCAAAACAGATGCAATGTAGGGACTGTAATAGCCGTAGTTCAATTGCGGCGTATAGCTTGCCTCCATGGCCAGATCGCTGCCCGGCCCCGATGTCAGCGCCGCCACGATGGACATACTGTGCCCATCGTTGAGAATGAGCGATTCCTGACCCATCATCAGGCAAGGGGCCTGCAGCGCGGGAATCCTGTCCAGACATTTCTCGTCCACCTTGATTGCGAGGCTGCGTGCCAATAACGGTGCAGTCTCCATGAGCTTGGCCGGCTCCGATGCATTGAGCGAGCGTATGGCCGCCAGATAATGCTCCAAGCGCGAGCGGTCGAGCGCGGCTTGGTTCAAATCCTGCGAGGTGCGTACGAACGCCCCCGGCCGGCCTTGCACTGCGCTCACCAATGTTCGGAAATCGCCGCCCGTCTCGGGTGCCAGGAATAGCAGCACCTGCTGCGCCCCTTGAGGCACGGTTACCGTGAGCCCGTCCTTTGCGCATTTGCCGGTCCATGTCTTGCAGGGAAAAAACCAACTGTCCGGCGGCGGATTGGTCGATCCGCTCAGAAATGCAGCCACCATCAGGTAGTGGGCAGACTGCGTGGGGGGCAAATCGACTTTAATCCATAGGCGGTCGCCGACCGCCAGATTGGGCACTTGAGAAGCCAGGAGCGTCTTCGGGCCCCGACTGATCTTCACCTGCAGCACGGGTCCGGCAAGGTCAAAGGGCGCAGGAACGGCCTGGGCGACTGCGGCGGCGAACAAAGTTAAAAACGCCGTGTATAGGCCCAATTTCATGGTCAGTTTGGAAAACCTTTTCAACCCTTCGAGTGTCGCTTTAGAGTGCGGTGCGGCCACGAAGTTCGCAACCTTGTCCGGGGGCCGCGGCGCTCGCGTTTAGTAGCTCCGGGGGCACGGGTTATGATGTGCATTTGTGAGCCATCGGATGCCAAAAGTGCCGAGTTCTTGGGCCGGAATCGACTTCAGGCGAAATTCTCCGCTGGTCGCGCGCCAGCTGCTCGGCGCGAGTTTGTTCGTCGAGGGTGTGGGCGGCGTCATCGTCGAGACCGAAGCGTACGACGGTGATGAGCCTGCCGCGCATAGTTTTGCGGGGCAAACAGCGCGCAACGCGGCATTGTTCGGGGCACCTGGGCGTGCTTATGTGTATCTTTCATATGGGATCCATTGGTGCCTGAACATCGCCTGCCGTGAAGAAGGGCATGGAGCCGGTGTGCTGATCCGCGCCATCGAGCCCACCAAGGGTGTTGCCACGATGATTGCCCGACGGGGGCAGGAAGATCTGCGGCTGCTGTGTTCCGGCCCCGGAAGACTGGGCCAGGCGCTCGGCGTGCGGCCGGAAATGAATGGGAAACGTATCGACAAAATGCCGTTTTCCCTGCTGGCCCCGCTCACCAGAGCCCGTATTGTCAGCGGACCTCGCATCGGAATCTCCAAAGCGGTGAACCACCCGTGGCGATTCGGTCTGGCCGGCTCGCTCTACGTGAGCCGACCCTTCCGCTGACTCGCAAAGAGTTTCGCCGGAATTTGACTTCATGGCGACGGTGCGATCACCGTGGAGCTTTGGTCCATAAG
>JALYIW010000184.1 GCA_030775625.1 Pseudomonadota bacterium
CGCCGGACGTGCGCGAGTAAAGAACCGATGGTGACCGTTTGCGGCGATATGGCAACGTCGATCGACCCGCTTTCGATCAGTTCCGCATAAGAAGGTTTGTTGATCAACGCCATGACTTTGTGCGCGCCCAGCCGCTTTGCGAGCATGGCGGAGAGAATATTGGCTTCTTCCGAATTGGTGAGCGCGGCAAAAACATCGGCGCTGTCGATGTTCTCCTCGAGCAGCAATTCCTCGTCGGCCGCGTCGCCGTGCAGCACGGTGGTTCTTTTGAGTTGTTCGGAAACCCGGCGCGCGCGCTTCACGTCTCGCTCGATGAGTTTCACCTGATTCTTGTCTTCGAGTTCGTTCGCGAGCCGCAATCCGATATTGCCGCCGCCGGCGATGACCACGCGCTTCGCGGGCGCCTCTTCGCGGCGCATCTCTTTCATGACAATGCGGATATTCTCGCGGGCCGCGAGAAAGAACACCTCATCCCCGTCCTCGATGACGGTGGTGCCCTCGGGCTTGATGCTCTTGCCGGCTCGATAAATGGCCGCCACTCGCGCATCGGCCGTCGGAATGTGCTCACGCAGCGTGCGCAAGGCCTGACCCACCAAGGGCCCGCCCTGCAAGGCGCGGATGCCTACCAGCCGCACCCGGCCGTCGGCGAAGTCCAGTACCTGTAGCGCGCCGGGATAGCGGATCAAACGCGCGACGTACTCGGTGACCAGCTGTTCGGGACTGATCCACACGTCCACTGCCACCCCATTCTCGCCGAACAGCCTGTCCCGCTCCGTATAATCGGCGGAGCGCACCCGCGCGATCTTTTTCGGGGTGCGGTACAGAGTCCAAGCGATGTGACAGGCCAGCATGTTGACCTCGTCGCTGTTGGTCAGCGCGACGAGTACATCGGTGGCGGCGATGCCGGCGGCCTCGAGGATTCGCGGACTGGCCGCGTTGCCGTTCACCGTGCGTATGTCGAGTCGATCCTGCAGGTCGCGCAAAATCTCCTCGTTGCTGTCGATGACGGTCACATCATTCGCTTCCTCGCGAGAGAGGTGATGCGCCGCAGTGCGGCCGACTTGCCCAGCACCCAAAATAATGATTTTCACAGCTTATTACTCTACACGACCTCGAGATTCGCGTAAGAAAGCATCAGCCACTTCGTGCCTTGGCTCTCAAAATTGACCTGAATCCGGGCATGCGGTCCATTGCCCTCGAAATTGAGCACCACTCCTTCCCCGAACTTCGAATGGCGTACCCGGCTGCCCATGCGCATGGACGAGGTTGGCGACTCTTCCAGGCTGCTGCTGCGTTTGACGAATAGCGGCCTCGACACCTGCAGGCGCGGCCGGATTTCCTCTACCAAGTCTGCGGGCAACTCGTTGATGAAGCGCGAAGGCTGGCCATAGGTATCCACGCCATAAAGTCGGCGCTGTTCGGCATAAGTGAGGTACAACTGCTTCATGGCCCGGGTCGCCCCCACATAGGCAAGCCGGCGCTCCTCTTCCAAGCTCGCCACGTCCGCGACCGAGCGTTGATGCGGAAACAGGCCCTCTTCCAGCCCGGCGAGAAATACCACGGGAAATTCCAGCCCCTTGGCCGAATGTAGAGTCATCATTTGCACGCAGTCATCGTAGGGATTCGCTTGGCCCTCGCCGGACTCCAATACCGCGTGCGCGAGAAAGGATTCCAGCGGAGATAGTTCGGCTTCGGCTTCCGTCTCCGGGGAAAATCCGCGCGCCGCGCTCACCAGTTCCAGCAAGTTCTCAATCCGGCCCTCGCCGCGATCGCCCTTCTCCTTTTTGAAGTGTTCGATGAGGCCGCTCATCTGAATGACATGATCCACCTGCTCGTGAAGTTCCAGGCCCTGCACCTCGCGGGAGAGCTTTTCGATGAGTTCCAGAAAGGCCTGCAGTGCCTGAGCGGCCCGCTGCGGCAGCCTGCCCTGTATGCAGTGGGCCGCGCCGTTCCACAGCGACGTCGCATTGCCTCGAGCGAACTCGCGCACGCTATCCATGGTCTTGGCGCCGACGCCGCGGACCGGCAGATTCACCACCCGCTCGAAGGACGTATCGTCGGCGCGGCTGGAAATCATGCGCAGATACGCGAGCGCGTCCTTGATTTCCACGCGCTCGAAAAACCGCAGTCCGCCATATACGCGATAGGGCATGCGCGCGTTGAGGAATGCTTCTTCGAACACGCGCGACTGGGCATTGGAGCGATAGAGCACGGCGACTTCGCGGCGCGCACCGCCGCGCGCCACCCACTCGCGGATGCGATTCACCACGAAATCGGCCTCATCCCGCTCATTGAAAGCGGCATACAGTTTGACGCGTTCGCCATCCTCGCCGCTGGTCCACAGATTTTTGCCGAGTCGGCCGCCGTTGTTGGCAATCAGCGCATTCGCGGCCTTCAATATGGTGCCGGTGGAACGATAGTTCTGTTCCAGCTTGTATAGCACTGCCGAAGGATAGTCGCGGCGAAATTGCTGGAGATTTTCCACTCGCGCGCCGCGCCAGCGGTAAATGGATTGATCGTCGTCTCCAACGACGAACGGCAACCCGCCGGGACCGGCCAGTAGCATGAGCCATTTGTACTGAATCGCGTTGGTGTCTTGGAATTCATCCACCAAAACATGCCGAAAACGGCTTTGGTAATGCAGCAGCAATGGCGGATTGTCGCGCCACAACTCGTAGGCCCGCAGCAGCAACTCCGCGAAGTCCACGACTCCGGCGCGCTGGCACGCGTCCTCGTAGGCCTGATAAATCTTGATCAACTGGCGGCGCGTCGGATCGCCGTCGTCCTTGATGTGCTTGGGCCTGTGACCCTCGTCCTTCTGCGCATTGACATACCACAGGATCTCCCGCGGGATCCAGCGCGTCTCGTCGAGATCTAGCGCTTTCAACACCTTGCGCAGCAGTCTCGCCTGATCTTCCGAATCCAATATCTGAAAGCTCTGCGGCAAACCTGCCTCGCGCCAATGGATGCGCAGCAGGCGGTGTGCCATGCCGTGGAATGTGCCCAGCCACATGGCGCCGCTCGGCAATCCCAGCAAGGTCTCGATGCGAGCCCGCATCTCCGCGGCCGCCTTGTTGGTGAAGGTCACGGCCAGAATGGCGTTGGGCGACGCTCCCTCGACTTGAATCAGCCACGCAACCCGATGCACCAATACGCGGGTCTTGCCGCTGCCCGCGCCCGCCAAGACCAGGGCTGCGCCCAGGGGCGAGCCCACGGCCCCCCGTTGATCGTCATTGAGCCCGTCGAGAAGGTGGGATACGTCCATCAGGGCGCGGATTGTACTGCAAGGTAAAGCGCATGCACGCCTATGTAACGGCGGCCTTTTGGGCGCGGCCTTCCTCCGCGAACTCGAGCAGGGCGAGCGCCAGCGACAACACCACCGGACCCGCAATGATGCCGATGCTGCCGAAAGCCGGGATTCCGCCGAGAACGCCGATGAACACCGCGAGAGCGGAAATCTTCGCGCGTCCGGAAATGAGCAGGGGCCGCAGCACATTGTCGAGGCCGCCCAGCAGCACGCCCCAAGCGAGCATGAAAATGCCAAAGCCCCACCGGCCGTCGAAAAACAGCCACATCGCCGCCGGTCCCCAGACGAACGCGGTCCCGCCCACGGGCAGCATGGATAGCAATGCTGCCAAGACGCCAAACACCACCGGTGACGGCAGGCTCGCGATGGTGAAACCGACGCCAACCAGTATTCCTTGCAGCAAGGCGGTCACGCTGGTGCCGATCACGATGGCTCGCGTGACCCCGCTCAGCTGCCGGAACAGCCGTTCCTTGCGCATCTCATCGAGTGGGATCATCCCCCGTCCGCGAGCCAACATGACTTCTCCGTCGCGCAAGAAAAAGAACAGCAGAAACAACATGATTGCGAAACCAAACAACGAACCCAGCGCTCCTAAGAAGAATGTGCCGCCCAAGCTCGCAGCCCTTTGCAGCACTTCGCGCGTGCCGGAGACCAACCACGTTTGAATCTGCTCGGCGGAGATTCCGGTGTGCCCCGCCAGCCACACATTGACCCGCGCGATCCACGGAAAGCGCTGCAAATCGGAAAAGGACTTGATGTCCAGAGTCGCCGCGGACTTTTGCAGCGTGCGCAGCAGCGCGGAGATCTGCGCCACGAAATCGATAGACAGGGCGCTCAATGGCAACAGAATGCCGATCGGCGCCAGAAACGTCAGAATGCCGGCCGAGAGGCCTGGCGAATAACGCCTCCGCAGGCGCAAATTCAGCGGAAATTGTAGGAAGGCGAGAAAAGTCGCCCAAATCATCGGCCCGATGAATGGCGCAAAGATCAAAAAAAGCGCGTATCCCAGAAGCACCGCGACGACAAGCGCGAAGACGCGTGGATAAAAGGTCGAAGCGACTGGCATCGCGCCATCCTAACACCTGCTTCGCGGCCGGCGTCGGCCCTGACCTACTCGGAGATTTTAAGCACTCCTAAAATTTCGTATACGCGGCCTTAGGACGCGTAATATTGCCTGAAATGACAGCAATAACCGTCAACAATCAAATGCTTAACGTCGATGCCGAGGGCGATACACCATTGCTCTGGGTGCTGCGCGATCACCTTGGCATGACGGGTACCAAATTCGGCTGCGGCATGGCTCTTTGCGGCGCGTGCACCGTACACATCGAGGGGGCGGCAACGCGCTCCTGCGTACTGCCCTTGAGTGCGCTGGCGGGAAAATCCATCGTGACCATCGAAGGGCTGTCCAAGGACCGCAGTCACGCCGTGCAAAAAGCCTGGCTCGAGATCGATGTACCGCAATGCGGCTACTGCCAGTCCGGACAAATCATGTCCGCCGCGGCGCTGCTCAAGACCAATCCGAAGCCAACGAACGCCGACATCGACGCGGCGATGTCCGGAAACATTTGCCGTTGCGGTACTTATGCGCGAATCCGCAAGGCCATCCATCGTGCCGCAGAACTGCTCGCCGCGGACTCCTCGTCGGTCGTTCGAAAATGAAGCTGGCCGGCGAGGTTCGCGGCGTGCACATGAATAGACGCGATTTCTTGAGCACGACGGTCTCGGCCGGCGGCGGCCTTATCCTCGCACTCACGCTGCCCGGGTCCGCGCCGCAGGCCGGCGACTCTCGGCAATCGCCGAGCCAGTTGAATGCCTGGCTGAAGATTTCCCGCGACAATACCATCACGATCATCGTCGATCGCTCGGAGATGGGCCAAGGCGTCTACACGGCTCTGCCGATGCTGTTGGCCGAGGAATTGGAAATTCCTTTTGAGGTTATCAATATCGAAGCCGCGCCGGTCGGCGACGCTTATGTCAATCAGGGTAACGGCGGCCAGGTCACGGGAACCAGCAACAGCGTGCAGGACGCTTGGGACAAACTGCGCACCGCAGGCGCGCAGGCGCGCATCATGTTGACCGCCGCCGCTGCAAACCGCTGGCGTGTCGATCCGGCGCAGTGCCATGCCAAGAATGGCTGCATCGTCAACGCCCAGGGAAAAGCATTGAGCTACGGCGAACTTGCGGATGCCGCGGCGAAAGAGCCGGTGCCGCAGACGGTCGAACTCAAACCCAAGACCAGTTTCCGGATCATAGGCAAATCTCGAGCGCGCATCGATACGCCGGCCAAGGTCGACGGCCGTGCCGAGTTTGGCTTGGATGTGAAATTACCGGGGATGCTGTATGCCGCGCTGGCACAGAGCCCGGTGCTCGGCGGCAAGGTGCAAGCGGTTGATTTCGGCACAGCGCAAAAAATGCCCGGCGTACGCAAAGTCATGACCACCGCCGGCGGTGTCCTCGTCGTTGCCGAGCATTTCTGGCAGGCATTGAAGGCCCGCAGGACTTTGAAAATCAGTTGGGATGCGGGCGCCAATTCACAACTCGATAACGCTGGTATGACCGCCCTGCTGAAAAAGACCGCCGCGGCGGGCCCCGGTTTGTCGGCGAAAAATATCGGCGATATAGCCGGCGCCTTCAAGTCTGCCAAACAAGTGCTGACCGCCGCCTATCAACTGCCGCTGCTGGCGCACGCCACCATGGAACCGATGAACTGCACCGCCGACGTCAAGCCCGGCGGCTGCGACTTGTACGTCGGCACTCAAGTTCAGCAGATTGCGCAGACCACGGCCGCCGCGGCGGCCGGGCTCGAAGCTGCGCAGGTGCGGGTGTACACCACCTTGATCGGCGGCGGGTTCGGACGACGTTTAGATATCGATTTTATTCCCGCGGCGGTCGAGGCATCCAAGGCCGTGGGCGCGCCCGTGCAGGTCATCTGGACGCGCGAAGACGACATGACCCACGATACGTATCGTCCTCCCGCCTACGAACAAGTCAGCGGCGGCCTGGATGCCTCGGGAAAAGTGATCGCGTGGAATCTGCACATCACCAGTCCATCGATCACCGCGCGCATGTTCCCACCGGTCAAAGGGGTCGACGATTCCGTGATCGAGGCGGCGGTCAACAATCTCTACGATGTACCCAATTTGTCCGTGAGCTACTCGCGCCAAGAGATCGGCATCGACGTGGGCTACCTGCGCTCAGTGAGCCACGCCCCCAATTGCTTCGTGATCGAGAGTTTCATGGATGAGCTTGCCGCACTGGCTGGCAGGGATCCCTATGAATTCCGCGTGGCCCATCTCGGCAACAAGCCGCGCCAAAAACGCGTACTGCAAATGACTGCCGCGCGCGCCGCGTGGGGCCATGCTCCGGCGGGGCGCCACCAAGGCATCGCACTGCTGGAGGGTTACATGAGCCACCTGGCGCAGGTTGCCGAGATTTCAGTCGAAGCCGGACAGGTCAGGGTGCATAAAATCACTTGCGTCGTCGACTGCGGCCAGATGGTCAATCCCCGAATCGTGGAGTCGCAGATCGAGAGCGGTATCGTCTTCGGACTCACTGCCGCTTTGTGGGGCGAGATCACGCTGGTGGGCGGGCGAGTCCAGCAAACCAACTTCAACGACTATCGGATGCTGCGCAACAATGAAATGCCGGAACTCGACGTCCTGTTGCTCGAGAGCGATGAAATGCCCGGCGGGATCGGCGAAGCCGCCGTGCCCCTGGTGGCGCCGGCAATTTGCAACGCGATATTCACTGCAACCGGTCGGCGCCTGCGAACGTTGCCGATAGCGACTCAGAAATTGCGCCCAGGAAATAGTGATCGATGATCAAGGCGGCGAACAGCAGCATCAGGTAGGTGATGGAAAATCTGAAAGTACGAATCGGCAGCTCGGGACGCAACCCGCGATTGAGCGCAATCACGAAGTATAAAAAGCGTGCATTGAGCGCGATGACCGACGCCAGGTAAATCAAACCGCTCATGCCGGTGAGGTACGGCAGCAGCGTGCTCAGAACCAGCAGAATCGTGTAGAGCACTATTTGCAGACGGGTGTACGGAATTCCATGTGTTACCGGCAGCATGGGGATCCCGACCTTCGCATAGTCGTCGCGGCGCGCAATGGCCAGCGCCCAAAAGTGCGGCGGCGTCCAGGTGAAAATTATCAGGAACAACAACAACGCATGCGGATCGATGGAGTTGCTAACCGCGGCCCAGCCGAGTATCGGTGGCGCGGCGCCGGCGGCACCGCCGATGACGATGTTCTGCGGCGTGGCACGCTTGAGCCACAGGGTGTAAATCACCGCGTAGCCGATCAGCGAACAGAACGTCAGGCCCGCGGTCAACCCGTTGACCAAGAGCCCCAGGTTCAGCATGGAGGCGAGGGCGAGAATAGTGCCAAAGATCACCGCGTGGCGCTTTTGCAAATGCCTCGCCGGCAGTGGTCTGCGTCGAGTGCGTGCCATCTGCTCGTCGATGCGCCGGTCGAGCACATGATTGAAGGCAGCGGCCGAAGCCGAGGCCAACGCGATTCCCAGTGTGCCGAAAATCAACGCCGGTAGCGGCACCATGCCCGGCGAGGCGAGTACCATGCCGACAATGGCCGTAAACACGATCAGCAGGCTCACTTTCGGCTTGGTGAGCTCCAAAAAATCGCGCCAGCTGCTGAGGCTCAGCACTGCGATTGACGGGCTATCGGGGAGGGTCGACACGTGGCAAGGGTACCATGCCAATTGAGGAGGCCGGCCACAGGGCGCGCAGCAAGGTCACCATGCTCACCACCAGCAACGCGGCCCCGGCGTTGTGTGCCGTCGCCAGCGCCAAAGGCACGCCCCAGTGCACGGTGGCCACACCGAGGGAGATCTGCAGCAGCACCGCGACGCTCAAAAGGGCCCCTGCATAGGTTAATCGCCGGCTCCTCGCTCTGGCTAAGGTGAGCATGGCCACGCCTATGAGAATTGAGCCTGCGATGAGGGCTCCGAGCCGGTGCGTGAAATGGATGGCGACGCGGGCGGGGTTGGCCAGCACGCCGCCTTGGTAGTCGATGCCCAATCCGCGCCATAGAACGAACGCATCGCGAAAATCCATTCGCGGCCACCAGGAATTCTGGCAGGTCGGAAAATCCGGGCAGGCCACCGCGGCGTAGTTGGTGCTGGTCCAGCCGCCCAGCCCGATTTGAATCAGCAACGCGACCAGAGCACCCACGGCATATTTTCGCAAAGCTATTTCTGACGCCGTGGGTTGCCTCGTCTGCGGCGTCTGGGACAACCAGCATAGAAGGGCCAGTGTGCTGAGGCCGCCGAATAAGTGCAACGTGACGATCAAGGGTTTCAGCAGCAAGCTAACGGTCAACGCGCCCAAGGCGCCTTGTAGGCAAATCACCCCAAACAGCAGCGCGACGGGGAGCAGAGGCTGGTCGGGATCTTTGCGAAAACGCACCGCCCATATCAACAGGGCGACGATGAGGATTCCCAATGTGGTCGCGAAGTAGCGATGAATCATTTCATGCAGCGCTTTGCCGAGCTGAAATCCCGCATGGCTGCCGGCATGACTGGCTTGCGGATAGATATGTCCATAGCAACCGGGCCAATCCGGACAGCCAAGACCGGCATCGGTGAGTCGCACCCACGCCCCCAGCACAATGACCGCCGCCGCGAGCAGCGCGGCCGCGAACGCCAGCCGCCTGAACCAGAACAATCTGTGCTGTGGACGCACGTCCTAGCCTATGGAAGAGAGCCGCAGCAGGCGCTTCATGTCTTCGAGCATTCCCTTGGCTTTTGCCTCGGGGGCATAGGACATCATGAGATTGCCCAGGGGATCGACGAGATAGACGCGAGCAGCGCCGGAGGTACCCGAAGACAAAAGCGCGAGCAAAGGGGCCGCTGTGGCATCCGCGCGCACGATGATCAAGTCCGGGTGTTGCTCTTGCATGAATTTGGCGTCACAGCAATCGGTGTCGGCGATCAAGACCCGCTGCACGCGGTTCATGTCGCGGTCCAGGGCAATGCGAACCTGCCGCGCGTCATAAAGACGCTTGCGACACGCATCGGTGCACCGGCCGGACGCGACGTACAGAAACGTCCACTTGCCCTTGAGAAAATTCGCATCAGTGACGCCCGAGCTGAGGCGCGACAATGCCAGCGCAGGCAAAGGCCGCGGCGGGTTCACCAGATCGCCGGAGTTTACCCGCCCGCCGGGGTGCCAGTCGGCATGGCCGTAGTACAAATAAAAGCAAACCGCCAACGGCGCAAAAAACATCAGCGCAATGCCGACCAACACCCGCCGCTGGCGGCGATCATGGGCTGCGCGGGCCCCGAGGTCGACGTTCAAGCCGCCCCTCCCGTGCCGCCGCCGGCATTGCGACCCTCGTTGTCCGGACGGTGCAGATTGGTGACGAAATAGATCACTGCCAGAGCGAGGGCGAGACTGAACCATTGCACGGCGTAAGCGATGTGGCGCATCGGTGGAAATCCAGGCGCCGACCAGTGGCGCGCATAGCCATCGGGTTCGGACGGGTCGAGCAACACAAGATCCGCGGCATTCGTCCAGGAGGATTCGTTCAAGAGGGCCGCGGCCTCGGCGCGGCTCGGAAAACTCGCGACGACGGGATAAGGCGGACTCAAGCGGGCTTTGGTACCCATTTGAATGCCGGGACTGGGTAAATTATCGGCACGTCCGCGCAATCGCCGAGTTTCCCCGCCCACCGCGATGGCCGGTCTGTCAGCGCGGCTAGATCCCAGCGGCACCCAACCGCGATTGACCAATACCCAGCCGCCGTCGCTCAGAGCGAATGGCGTAATGACGAAATATCCCACGCGCTCGGAGTCGAACATATTGTCGATCAGAATTTGCCGCGCCGCGTCGTAGTGACCGCTGGCCTCGATGTGCTGATATCGAGGCAAGCGCGGCGTGTGCAGGTCGATCGCGCGAGTCGCGTCCATTCCTGAGGCAAAAGAGTCGAATAGCACGCGCTTCTCGTGCGCGCGCCGTAGCTGCCACTGGCCCAATGAGACCAACATCGCGATCAGCGCGAGGGCGAGGACCGTCGTGAAGGCATGGGGCGAGAAGATGCGAGAACCGATTTTGATCGACACGATATACTGTTTGCCCCTGTTCAACGTCGATGGGCGGCCATGAAATTCAAATATTTCGTCGTGGCGGTGTTGTTGCTGATTCTGATCAGCCTGGGAAAAGCCCTGTTCCACTTGACCAGCTCAAAACCCGAAGACGGCGCCAAGATGGTCAAGGCATTGGCATGGCGAATCGGCCTGTCAGTGGGATTATTCGTGCTGCTGATCCTCGCCTACTACAGCGGCTGGATCGATCCGCAGCACGTCCTTCCCCGCTACAGCCAATAGACGAAAACAAACAGACCCAGCCAAACCACGTCGACGAAGTGCCAGTACCACGCGACGGCTTCGAAGCCGAAGTGGCGCTTGGGCGTGAAGTGCCCTTTCATCACCCGGAACCAGATCACCGTCAGCATGATGGCGCCCACGGTGACATGCATGCCGTGAAATCCGGTCAGCATGAAAAACGTCGAGCCGTATATGCCGGTGCCGAGTTGTAGTCCAAGTTCGGTGTACGCTTCGTGGTATTCCATCGCCTGGAAGGCGACGAAGGTGAACCCCAACAGGAATGTCAGAGCCAGGAAGATCTTGAGGCGCGTGCGGTGGCCGGTTAGCAACGCGTGATGCGCGATGGTGACCGTGACGCTGCTGGTAAGCAGAATGGCGGTATTGACCGCGGGCAAACCGATCGCCGGCACGGTCTCGAAAGTGCCGTCGGCACGCGGACCGAGAGCGGCGGGACCATTGGAGGGCCACGCGCCGTCGTAATTATTCCACAGCAGCAGTTTGCTGAAGATTTTCACGCCGTCGCCGGACAGCCAGGGAATGGCCAAATTGCGGACGTAGAACAAGGCGCCGAAAAACGCTGCGAAGAACATTACTTCGGAGAAGATGAACCACATCATGCCCATGCGGAACGAGCGGTCCACGGCCATGTTGTACATGCCCTTCTGGTTCTCGCCGATGACGGTGTGGAACCACAGGATGAACAACAGCGCCAACATCAGGAAACCGGGGATCAGGGCATACGGCGGCAGCCAGTCATTGAGGGTGGCGATGGCACCCGACATCAGCGTGAAGAGGGTTATGGATCCATAGATCGGCCACGGACTGCTATGAGGGACATAGTAGGTGTCTGCATCCGCGTGCGCTTGCGCCATGATTCGGTCTCTAAACGGTGAAGAAAGACGGTAGTTTAAACGTTTGGCTAGCGCCCTGTCGCGGATTGCGTCGTGTCGTAAAACGTATACGCCAAAGTGAGCTTGTCCACGTTGCCCGGCAATTGGGGGTCGACGATGAACCGGACCGGCAGGTCTCGCCCCTGCCCAGCCGCGAATTTCTGCGGACTGAAGCAAAAGCATTCAGTTTTGTGAAAATACTTGGCAGTGCCCGTGGGCGAAATGCTGGGCACGGCCTGGGCCACAGAGTCCACCGACGTCAGATTCCTCGCATAGAACTCAGTGTCGTAGAGCTTTCCCGGGTGGATTCGCATCGAGACCACCTTGGGTCGAAATTCATAGCTGCCCACGGAAGCGGGCTGCGCAACAAACTCGATGGTGACTTCCCGGTTCGGATCGACCGCTTCCCGGACGACGGATTTGCCAGCCTTGGCTTCGGCATTGCCGATGCCGGCGGCTCGGCACAGGACGTCGTACAAAGGCACCAGCGCCCAGCCGAACGCGAAGCTGCCGGCGGTCATGATCAACAGACCCCGGACCAACTTGCGATTGGCGCGTTTTTGGCCGGCCCGCTCCATCAGTGATGACTATGGTGTACCAACAAAGCGATGAAACCGAAATAAAATCCCAGCGCCAAAGCCATCAATCCCAATGCCGTGTTACGCACGCGGCGTCTTTGCCGCGGGCGGCTCACTTGGTCTTGCGCCACGCTCATTTTATTTCCGGCGCCGTGGTAAAGCTATGGTACGGAGCGGGTGACGGCAATGTCCACTCCAGACCGGTCGGATGCGTTCCCTCCCATACTTTCGCCGATGCCTGCTTGCCGCCGCGCACGCACTGGATGATGACCACGGCGAACAGAATTTGCGACAAGCCGAAACCGAAACCGCCGATGGACGACACCATATTCCAGTCGGTGAACTGCACGGCATAGTCGGGTATGCGGCGCGGCATTCCCGCCAGCCCGAGAAAATGCTGCGGGAAGAACAACACGTTGACAAAAATCGTCGACAGCCAAAAGTGCGTCTTGGCGAGGCCCATGCTGTACATATGGCCGGTCCACTTCGGCAGCCAGTAGTACACGCCGGCCATGATCCCGAATACCGCGCCCGGCACCAGCACATAGTGGAAGTGCGCAACCACGAAGTAGGTTTGGTTGTACTGAAAATCCACCGGAACGATGGCGAGCATCACTCCGGAGAAACCGCCGATGGTGAACAAAAACAAGAACGACAGCGCGAACAGCATGGGGGGTTCGAACGACAGTGAGCCGCGCCACATGGTCGCCGTCCAATTGAACACCTTCACACCGGTAGGCACGGCGATTAGCATGGTGGCCATCATGTAGAACAATTGCGCCGCCACCGGCATGCCGTCGGCGAACATGTGGTGGCCCCACACGATGAATGACAGAAAGGCAATCGAAGCGATGGCGTAAATCATCGATGTCGCGCCGAACAGCGGCTTGCGCGAGAAGGTCGGGAGAATCTCGGAGATGATGCCGAAGGCCGGCAAAATCATGATGTACACCTCCGGGTGTCCGAAAAACCAGAAGATATGCTCGAACATCACCGGATCGCCGCCCCCGGCCGCGTTGAAGAAGCTGGTTTTGAAGAAGTGATCCGTCAGCAGCATGGTGACCGCGCCGGCGAGCACCGGCATCACGGCGATCAACAAATACGCGGTAATCAGCCACGACCAGCAAAACAGCGGCATTTTCAGCAAATTCATGCCGGGAGCGCGCATGTTCATGATGGTTACGATGACGTTGATGGCGCCCATGATCGAGGAGACGCCCATCATGTGAATGGCGAAAATCAGCATGGGGAAACTGTCGCCGGTTTGCAAAGATAACGGCGGGTACAGAGTCCACCCGCCGGCGGCGGCGCCGCCGGGTACGAACAGCGTGGACAACAGCAGCGTGAAGGCGAACGGCAAAATCCAAAAACTGAAGTTGTTCATGCGCGGCAAGGCCATGTCAGGCGCGCCGATCTGCAGAGGAATCATCCAGTTCGCGAGACCGACGAACGCCGGCATGACGGCGCCGAAGATCATGACCAGCGCATGATTGGTGGTCATCTGATTGAAGAACACCGGATCGACCAACTGTAGCCCGGGTTTGAATAACTCGGCCCGGATGATCATCGCCATCGCGCCGCCGATGAAGAACATGATCAGGCTGAACACCAAGTACATGGTGCCGATGTCTTTATGATTGGTCGCGAACAGCCACCGCTTGATGCCCGTGGCGGGCTGATGGGATTCGTCGTGGTGGGCCGTATCGCTCGCGTAAGGCTGGGCCATGTTCGGTAACTCTCTGTTAAAAAATTCGGCTGCAGGATCGGAACTAGTTCGGCAGGACTTGGGCGAGGGGCGGCTGACCGAGGGACGCAGCCGCCTGCTTCACCGCGGCCTTTTGCTCCTCGACCCACTTCTTGAAGGCATCGGGGGTCCGCACGTCGACTACCACCGGCATGAAGGCATGATCGCGGCCGCAGAGCGCGGCACATTGCCCTCGATAAATACCCTCCCTGCCGGCGTCGATCTTGAACCAAAGTTCGTTGACGAAGCCCGGTATGGCCGAGCGCTTGGCGCCGAAGTCAGGCACCCACCAGGCGTGAATCACATCTTGCGAGGTCAGCAGCAGGCGCACTTTGGTGCCGCTGGGGACGACCATGGGCTTGTCGACCTCCAGCAGATAGTTCGGAATGGTTTTGGGGTCGATTCCGGAATTCAGTTGGCGCGCGAAATTCGAATCTTGCGCGAGGGTAGAGAAGAAGTTGACCCCCTCCGCCGCGTCCATGTACTGGTACTGCCATTTCCACTGGTAGCCGGTCACGCGGATCGACAACTCGGAATTGCGCGTGTCTTCCATTTTCAGGATCAGATCCGCCGCAGGAACGGCCATGACCACCAAGATGATCACCGGGATGATGGTCCAGATGATTTCCACCTTGGTACTGTGCAACATGGTGGTATCGGGGACGGCGCCCTGGGAATGACGAAACTTGATGAGCGCATAAATCATCACGCCGAATACCACTACCGCAATGCCGACGCAGATCCAGAACACCTCCATGTGCAGGCCATACATGGCCTTGCTCAAATCCGTCACACCGATCGGCAGGTTGTAGCCATTCGAGGTATTCGCCTCGGCATTGGCCGCCAACCCAAGGGCGGTCAGGCACAGTGCTCTCGCCCAGGCACGCCCAAGCGGCCGGGAAGTGCTGTTGTCGTCGTCGCCTCTGGTAAAGCTCATCTAAACGGATCCCCTAAAGTTCTATCGATTTCAAGCGGTGGCGACTCATTCATGCCGCCGACCAAACATCGCAAACGCTGCGCCAAGCGGCAGCGATCTTCCTCGTTGAGGAAATTGCCCACTTCGTAACAGTGTCCACGGCTCTCGATCGTCAATCGACTCGAGTCATGGCGCCTCGGCGGACTGCGAAGTCTAACCTTCGTCCAATGCCGCGCAAACTCTTGTTTCGCTTCGCCCCGCCGGGAACGGGTTAGCACGCTGACGTGTGAGTCAGTGATGGTCACGATCTGGATGTATTTTCCCTGCCGCATGCTGGCGCGCAGAGCCATTCCAAGGGCCAACATCTGAAGCGCCCAAAACGGCAGCACCGGCCACCACCCCTGCAATATGCAAAAGCCGGAAAAACACAGAGAAAACAGGCAGGTAGACACGAAAAAAAGCACCGCGCCCGCGGGCGTCAGCGAACAATTGGGCGCGACTTCAATGCGCTGTTCCATAGCTTCGTAGGATAACTCAGCTCAAGTGGTCAATACATCGACCCCAAGAGCTCCGGCCACCTCAAGCGGATCAAATGACTCTTGGAAGTGCAGAAGGCCGATGCAGGGTGCCGTCAGACGCGAGCCCAAGCTGGCGGCGTTTTCGGCCAGCCGCTCAAATTGCGGGTCAATGACATTGGCTACCCAACCGCTCAAGCACAATCCGCGGCGCTCGATGGATTCCGCCGTCAAAAGCGCATGATTTAGGCAACCCAAGCGCATTCCGACCACCAATATCACATCCATTTGCCAGCGGGCGGCCAGGTCCGCGAATGCGCGAGACCCATCGAGGGGCGCGAGCCAACCCCCCGCGCCCTCGACGATGACTACGTCGCTTTGCAGTCTCAATCGTTCAAAGGCGCGATCCAGCACCTCGAAATCGATGTCGACGCCGGCCTCGGCCGCGGCAATATGCGGGGCGATGGCCGGGCCGAAGGCATAGGGGTTCACATCGTCATAGCGAGCCCGGACATTCATCGACGCCATGAGGGTCAACGCGTCGTCGTTGCGCAGGCCCTCCGCGGTCAGAGTGCAACCCGACGCCACGGGCTTCATGGCAGACACTCGTTGGCCGCGAACTGCAAAGGCGGCGCAGAGTGCTGCCGCAACTCGAGTTTTGCCGACGCCGGTGTCGGAACCGGTGACGAACAGCCGCTGCGTCATCACATGGTCACCGGCTACCCACAGGCGAGCCGCGCTGATGGGTCGGCGCGTCTCACGAACGTCGCCGGGAACGAAGTAGCTGCTTGATTTCATTCAGCGACACCGTAGAACCATCGTCGCCGCTGCGCCGGGGCGGGGTGTTCGGCGTCCAGGCCAGGCCGAACACGACTTCATAGGTCGCGGGCAAGCGCCCATCCAGGCGAAATGCTTCGTAGGCCGCGCGGAAAGCGGCGAACTTCTTGCGGCCGGTCAAGCCTTTTGCTCGCCCGACCATGGCGTTGCCGGTGCCGGTTGCTCGCAGGTCCGCGGCAAGGTGCTGCACCTCGACGTAGCGCAAAGTATAGCGCTCCACGTCCAACACCGGCGACGCGAAACCGGCCCGCACCATGGCGTCGCCGATATCGTGCATGTCGGTGAACTGATTGACGTGGAGGCCCGCATCGACGGCTGCCCAGGCAGTCCGCAATTCACGCAGCGTATCCGGCCCTAGAGTCGAGACGCTCAGTAATCCCTGCGGCGCCAGCACGCGGCGAAACTCGGCAAATACCGCGTCCGGATTGCACCATTGCAACATCAGATTGCTGACGATCATGTCGACGCTGCCATCTGCGAGGGGCAATCGCTCGGCATCGGCGCAGACGCGGCTGAATGGGCGCAGCCATGATCTCCGGCGGCCGGCCGCGCGCAACATGCCGGGTGAAGAATCGATAGCGATGACCCAGGCTTTGGGGTAGCGCAGTTTGAGTGCGCGCGCTGAGTGGCCGGTTCCAGCGCCCGCGTCGACCACGACTCGCGGCGTCAACGCCGTGAAATCTAGGCGTTCCAACAATGAGTTGCGCACCTCGCCGTGCAGCACGGCAGCCGCATCGTAAGTCTCGGCCGCGCGATCGAAGCAGCGGCGCACGCGATCCTGGTCCAACGCGTATCCGGACATGCCTTCGGGTGCAACGCCCCGCAGCGCCGATTCATCGGCATCCCTCACGCCGTTGCCGCGTTGCTCTCCGCCACGATCTTCAGGCGCCGGAACAAGTTTTGATCGTGTTCGATATCCGGGTTACCGGTGGTCAAGAGCTTGTCACCGTAGAAAATAGAATTCGCGCCGGCGAGAAAGCATAGTGCCTGCATTTCATCGCTCATTTCGCCACGGCCGGCAGACAGGCGGACATGGCAGCGCGGCATCAGGATGCGGGCAACGGCGATGGTGCGAATAAAATCGAAGGGGTCGAGCGCCGGCGCATCGGCGAGCGGGGTGCCGGCGACGCGCACCAGCTGATTGATGGGAACGCTTTCCGGATGCGTGGGCAAGGTCGCGAGCGTGTGCAGCAGTTCGGCCCGGTCCTGTGCTTCCTCGCCCATGCCGACGATGCCGCCGCAGCAGACACTCATCCCCGCGTCGCGCACGGCCTGCAGAGTGTCCAGCCGGTCCTGGTAGGTGCGGGTCGTGATGATCTTCTTATAGTAATCCGGTGAGGTATCGAGATTGTGATTGTAGTAATCCAGGCCGGCTTGCCTCAATTCCTGGGCTTGCTCGCGTGTCACCATGCCCAGGGTTGCGCAGGTTTCCATCCCCAAGGACTTCACTTCGCGGATCATGGCGAGGACCTTTCGCAGATCCTTCGGCTTGGGTGAACGATAGGCGGCGCCCATGCAAAAGCGAGTGGCGCCGGATTCCTTGGCGGCTCGAGCGCGGGCGGTGACTTCTGCCAATTCCAACAGGTCTTGCGTCTCCAAACCCGTGTCGAAGCGCACGCTCTGCGGACAATAAGCACAATCCTCCGGACAGGCGCCGGTCTTGATGCTCAACAGCGTACTCACCTGCACCGTGTTCGGCACCTGATAGTGCCTATGCACCTGTTGCGCCATGAAGATCAAGTCCATGAAAGGCAAAGCAAAAAGCTGGTTGACCTGTGCCAGGGTCCAATCAGTGCGTACGGTCACGAATATCTCTCACAAAAGCGATTTGAGCTTAAGTATTTGTTCGCAGGCGCTTCTAGTCAACCAAAAACACCACATTGGGTTGACGATTTCCCTGCGTGAGCTGGGCCGGGGACCTTACCCATAAAATTGGCTCAGCGAGCAAACTGGTACTCCAGCAGGATTCCTATAAACACCACCATGCCGAAATAGTTGTTATTAAGGAAGGCGCGAAAGCACCCTTGCCGGTCGCGGCCGCGGATCAACCAAAGCTGGTATATAAAGAACATTGCTCCCGCCGCGAGGCCGGTGTAATACCAATAGCCCATGTGGATCATGTGGCCGACCAAGAATAGCGCCGCCAGGGTCATGACCTGCAGGGTCGCGATGATGTGGCGATCCGAATCGCCGAATAGGATGGCGGTGGAACGCACGCCGATCTTGAGATCGTCGTCGCGATCGATCATGGCGTACATGGTGTCGTAGACGGTGACCCACATCATATTGGCCAACAGCAGCAGGTAGGCGACCCGAGGTACGAATTCGAGTTGAGCGGCAAAGGCCATGGGTATTCCCCAGCCGAAAGTTACTCCGAGATACAGCTGCGGGACCGGCAAAAAACGTTTGACGAAGGGATAACTGACCGCTAGAAATGCGCCGGCCACTGCAAGCAGCAGCGTGAATCGATTCAACCGCAGTGCCAACATCAGCGCGCATAGCGCCAGTACTGCAAACAATAGCAACGCCTCGAGCGTCGATATGCGGCCCGCGGCCAAGGGGCGTTCTTTGGTGCGCTCCACGTGGGCATCGAAACTGCGGTCGGCATAGTCGTTGATGGCGCAGCCTGCGGAGCGCATCAGGACGGTTCCCAGCACAAAGATGAGGAAAACCAGCGGGTTCGGCTTGCCGCGGCTCCCGATCCACAGCGCCCATAACGTCGGCCATAGCAACAACCAAATGCCGATGGGACGATCGAGGCGCATGAGTTGCGCATAATCATGCGCGCCGCTCAGCATTCGCGGCAGCTCCTGCGTCGTCCAAGGGTGAAATCGTACGCGGTAGACGAACCAGCGCCAGCGCTCGGCAATGCGCTCGATCAACTCATCGCCTGAGCGCGGTAGGGTCATCGCGGCCATTCTACCCGACACGGCCGTATTGCTCCGCCTGCCCGACCCAGCGGCGGATGAGCGGCGCCACCTGCAGGGGAAGATCGCGCAACAAGGTTTCGGCGGCGATTTGTACGCGGGGCAGCAAATCCGCATCGCGCAACAGATCGGCCACGCGCATTTGCGCCAGGCCAGTCTGGCGCGTCCCCATCAATTCACCCGGTCCGCGCAATTCTAGGTCGCGCCGGGCGACTTCGAAACCGTCGTTAGTATCGCGCATCACGCTCAATCGCTCGCGCGCCAACGCCGACAATGGCGCGCGGTACAACAAGAGGCAGGCACTCGCATACGGCCCGCGGCCGACTCGACCGCGTAGCTGGTGCAGCTGAGCGAGACCCATGCGCTCGGCGTTCTCTATGACCATGAGCGTGGCGTTCGGCACATCGACACCGACTTCGATCACGGTGGTCGCGACCAGCAGCTGAAATGCGCCTTCCTTGAAGCGCCGCATCGTCTGTTCCTTGGCCGCCGAGGGCATACGGCCGTGAACCAAGCCGACGGCCAACTCCGGCAACGCCGCGGCCAGCGCCGCTGCGGTCTCCTCGGCAGCTTGATAGGGCATTTCCTCGGACTCGTCGATGAGCGGGCAGACCCAGTAGGCTTGCCGCCCTTCGAGACAGGCGGTGCGAATTCTTTGCACCACGTCATCGCGCCGCGTCTCGGCCATGACCACGGTCTTCACGGGCTTTCGTCCGGGCGGCAGTTCATCGATGATGGACACGTCGAGGTCGGCGTAAGCCGTCATGGCCAGCGTTCGCGGGATGGGTGTCGCGGTCATGATCAATTGGTGCGGTTGATGACCTCCGAGCGAGCCTTTTTCACGAAGGCTGAGACGCTGGTGGACGCCGAAGCGATGCTGCTCATCGACGATGACCAGGGCCAGCGAGGAAAATTCGACGCTCTCTTGAAACAATGCATGCGTGCCGACGACGATTCCGGCATGTCCTTCACGGATCCCTGCGAGCACGGCGGTGCGCGCTTTGCCGGTCTGCCGCCCGGTCAGCAGCGCCACCGTGATTCCAAGCGGCGCGAACCAGCGCCGAAAATTTTGCGCATGTTGATCGGCCAGCAGCTCGGTTGGCGCCATGAGCGCGACTTGCCGCCCGCTTTGCACCGCGCGCGCTGCGGCCAGGGCAGCCACCAGAGTCTTGCCGCAGCCCACATCGCCTTGCACCAAGCGCAGCATCGGCTTGGCCAAGCCCAGATCGCCTTCGATCTCGAGCAGCGCCCGCCGCTGTGCGGGAGTCAACTTGAACGGCAGCGCGGCCAACAGTTTCGCCTGCAGGGAGCCTGCGCCAGCGAGCGGCCAACCGGGATCGCTCTGTATGCGCCGGCGCAATAATTTCAGGGACAATTGATGTGCCAGCAGCTCTTCGAAGGCAAGTCTGCGCTGCGCCGGATGGCGCCAGCTCAGCAATACATCCACCGGCGCGCCGGCAGGTGGCCGATGCACATAGACCAAGGCCTCGCGTAACAAGGGCATTTGCGAATCCGCCAACAGGGACGGGGGCAGCCAATCCTCGAGATCACGGGGGCCGGTCCGATCGAGGGCCATGCCGACCAACATGCGCAGACGCCCCTGCGTCACGCCCTCGGTGCCGGGGTAAATCGGCGTGAGATGTTCCATGGGTGAGTCCGCCGCATCCGGATCGACCCGGCGATATTCCGGATGCACTATTTCCAAACCGTGGGGACCGCGGCGCGCTTCACCGAAGCAGCGAATGCGCGCGCCCCGAGCCAGGGCATTTTGTTGCTGTAGAGTGAAATAAAAGAATCGCAGAGTCAAAAATCCGGACCCGTCGCCGATCCGGCAGAGCATTTGCCGGCGGCCGCGAAAAGCGACCTCGGTGAGCAGCACGTCGCCTTCCACCGCCGCACGCCGGCCGGGACGCAATTCTCCCAAGGGGACCACGCGCGTGCGGTCTTCGTAACGCAAGGGGAGAAGAAACAGCAAATCCTGAACAGTCTGCACGCCCAAGGCGCGCAAGCGCTCAGCCAGCGTCTCGCCGACGCCGCGCAATGCGGTGACCGGCTCGAGCAGGGTCACAGGGCGACGATGCACTCCACTTCGACCTGCGCTCCCCGCGGCAGCGCGGCGACGCCGACCGCGGCCCGGGCCGGATACGGCTCGCGAAAGTATTCGGCCATGATCTCGTTGACCAGTGCGAAGTGAGAGAGATCGAGCAAAAAAACCGTCGCCTTGACGACGTCATCCAAGGTGGCTCCGGACGCCACGACTATGGCTTTAAGGTTATCGAACACTTTGCGGATCTGGGCTTCAATATCGCCCTTCACCAATTCTTTGCTCACAGGGTCGAGCGGGATCTGACCCGACACCCAGATCGTGTTGCCCACCCTCACGGCTTGGGAATAAACGCCGATTGCGGCCGGCGCATTCGTCGTCGAAATGATTTGTTTGGTCATGGCTCTCGAGTTAAATCCAAAGTCGCATCAGGCCAGGGTGCGAAACACCCGCAATACGTCCGGCATCCGCCTAATGGTCCTGATGACCCGCGCAAGTTGCTGACGATCGCGAACCTGAATCTGAAATTTGAGATAGGACGTGCTCACATCGCGCTCTTCCAAGGAGACTTGATCGACGTTGGTTTCGGTACCGGCGATGCTGGAGGCTACCGCCGCCAGCACGCCGACTCGATTATTGATTTCGAGCTGAATCTCTGAACTGAACCAGCGATCCTGGCTGCCTTCCCAAGCGACCGACAGCCATTTCTCGGGCTGCTTGCGATACTCCGCAAGATTACCGCAATTCTGCCGGTGAATCATCACGCCCCGGCCGGCGCTCAAGTACGCCATGATGGGATCGTTGGGGATGGGAAAGCAACAGCGCCCATAGGTGACCAACAGACCTTCGGTGCCCGTGATCATCAGAGGACCGATTTGCGCGGACCCTGGTTCGCCGTCCGAGCCGGACGTCGGCTGCAAGCGCCTCGCGACCAATGGGGCCAAGCGTTCGCCCAAGCCGATTTTTTCGTATAGCTCGTCGGCATCTTTCAAATTCAGTTCTTTGGCAATCGCAGCGATGCCGGCCGCGGGAATCTTTTTCAGGCTGAGGGAGAATTCCTCCAGTGCCAAGCCCAATAGACGCCGACCGAGTTCCAGTGCTTCACCGCGTTTGAGATTCTTCAAGTACTGTCGGATCGCGGCGCGCGCCTTGGCCGTCACCAGGAAGCTCGACCAGGACGGGTTCGGCGTCGCGCCCTTGGCCGTGATGATTTCCACGGTTTGTCCATTGCGCAGCGGCGTGCGCAGAGGCACCAACCGACGGTCGACTTTGGCGGCCACACAGCGATTGCCGACGTCGGTGTGGATGGCATACGCGAAATCGACCGCGGTGGCGCCACTCGGTAGACGCAGGATTTTGCCCTTCGGCGTGAACACGTACACCTTGTCCGGGAATAGATCGACCTTGACGCTCTCCAGGAATTCCTCGGAGCTGCCGCCTTCTTGAATCTGCACCAAACTTGCCAACCACTCGCGCGCGCGATCGTGTTCGACGCCGCCGAAGGCGTCGCCCCCGGATTTGTATTTCCAGTGTGCGGCGATGCCGGACTCCGCAACGCGGTGCATATGCTCGGAGCGGATCTGTACTTCGATGGGGACGCCGTTGGGTCCGAACAGCGTGGTGTGCAAAGACTGATAGCCGTTGACCCGGGGTATGGCGATGTAGTCCTTGAAGCGGCCGGGCATGGGTTTGTAGACGCCGTGCACCAATCCCAAAGTGCGGTAACAGGTGTCCGCGCTGTCGACGATGATCCGAAAGCCGTAAACGTCGACCATCTCGTTGAGGGAGATTTTCTTGTTCTGCATCTTGCGATAGATGCTGTAAAGATGCTTTTCCCGGCCTTCGACGCCGCCGGCGATGGCGGATTTCTTCAGCGTGGCCTTGAAAGTCTCGGCGATCTTGCCGATGAATTCCTTTTGATTGCCGCGCGCGCGCTTCAGTTCTCGTTCGAGCACCTTGTAGCGGTAAGGATACAACGCGCGAAATCCCAAGTCCTCGAGTTCAAGCTTGACTGCATACAGTCCGAGACGTTCGGCGATGGGCGCGTAGATTTCCAGAGTCTCGCGGGCAGAGCGGCGGCGCTTGACCGGCGGCATGACGCCGAGGGTGCGCATGTTGTGCATGCGATCGGCCAGTTTGACCATGATGACGCGGATGTCGCGCACCATGGCGAGCAGCATCTTCCGGAAGCTTTCGGCCTGCGCCTCCTGTCGGTTCTTGAACTGGATCTGATCGAGTTTGCTGACCCCGTCGACCAGCTCGGCCACAACCTGCCCGAAGATGGACGCTATCTCGGCTTTGGCCGTCGGCGTGTCTTCGATGACGTCGTGCAGAATCGCCGCAACCAGAGTGTCGGCATCCAGACGCAGATCGGCGAGAATGTCGGCCACCGCGACCGGATGGGTGATGTAGGGCTCACCCGATACTCGTTTCTGGCCGTGATGTTTCTCAGCGCCGAAATCGTAGGCTTCGCGCACGCGCTCGACCTGCGCGGGCGACAAATAGGCTTCGAGTTTGTCTAAGAGCTGGCCGATCCCGGTGGAGCGTCTTCCACCGGGTAGGAAACCAAGTATGGAAGACGCATAGTCCATCGTCGCTCTTAGGTAAACTGGTTTTGGTTAATCCCCAAGACCGAGTTGCGGGGCACGGAAATCTGACGGCATATCGAACCCGCTCACCGGCTGTTGCACCGGCTCGTCGGCCTCTTCCAGCATCTCGAGGGTGATGTTTCCGGCGGCAATCTCACGCAGGGCCACTACGGTCGGCTTGTCGTTCTCCCATTCCACGGTGGCTTCCGCACCGTTGGCCAGGCGTCGGGCGCGCTTTGCAGCCAGCAACACTAGGTTGAATAGATTGGGTTCGTTCTGCAGGCAGTCTTCTACGGTAATACGCGCCATGATCTTGTTCCAATAGAGGGATTGTCAGAATAGCAGAAAAGCGGCCGCTCCCACCAGTTCCGCCGACGCCCCGCTGGCCCAAATGCGCCCAATGAGCGGGGAGAAGTCTCTATTAGACTGATTGCAGAAGGCCGGCCGTGAAGCTCGCCACTTCCGGCCTTTTTGCCAGCAAATGGCTGCCGCGGTCCTCGACGATGGCCTGCAAGTCCGCGAGGGCCTGGTCGAAGCGGTCGTTGATGACCACATAGTCGAATTCCGACCAATGCCCGAGATCCTGCGCCGCATCTCGAAGCCGGCGCTGGATCACCGCCGCGGAATCGGTGCTGCGAGCCCTGAGACGCTGCTCCAGCGCACTCCGCGAAGGCGGCAGGATAAAAATGCTGTGTGCCTCCGGAAGGCGGATTCTGACTTGGCTCGCGCCCTGCCAATCGATTTCCAGCAACAGTTGCTCGCCGAGAGACAAGGCTTCGCGCACGGCTCGGATTCCGGTTCCGTAGTAATTGTCGAACACCTGCGCATGCTCCAGAAACTCATCTTGAGCGATCATTTCTTGGAAACGCTGCATGCTCACAAAGTGATAGTCGCGGCCCGGTATTTCATTCTGGCGCGGCGCCCGTGTGGTGTACGACACGGAAAAACGGATGCGCGGCTCGCGCTCCATCAGGGCCTTCACCAAACTGGTCTTGCCCGCGCCGGAAGGCGCCGAAACCACGTACAGACGGCCCCGCTGCACTGGGTTACTCGATGTTCTGCACTTGTTCGCGCATTTGCTCGATCAACACTTTCATGTCGACCGCGGTGCGAGTGGTTTCTATATCCTGAGATTTCGAGGACAGGGTGTTGGCCTCGCGATTCAATTCCTGCATCAAAAAATCCAAGCGTCGTCCCGCCGCTTCCTGTCCGTCGAAGGTCTTGCGCACTTCGGCGACGTGGCCGCGCAGGCGATCGACCTCCTCATCGACGTCGAGCCGTTGGGCCAGAATCGCCAGCTCCTGTTCCAGGCGATCATGGTCGACATCGCTGACCAGTTGCGCGATCCGCTCGAGCAGTTTGCTGCGCAGGCGCGAGCGGACTTCCGGCAATCGCTGCGTCACGCGCGCGGAAAATTCGAGCAGTGCCGCGCAGCGTTGCTCCAAAGCGCCCTGCAGCCGAGCTCCTTCGCTGTCGCGAAAGTGCGTAAGCTCCGCCACCGCCTCGCCGAGCAGCGTGTGCGCGGCGGCAATCATGGGAGTGTGGTCGCGGGTACCGTCTTTGAGCACTCCGGGCCAGCGCAGCAAATCGAGGACGTCGATGCGCGCCGCGGTCCCCGCGTCGACCGCCGCCTGTTTGGCACGCAGTGTGAGCGAGCCCAGCAACTCGGCATCGACCTCGAGCGGGCCCGCCACGATGGTGGGGCGAAAATGCAGCGAGCATTCGACTTTCCCGCGACGTACGGCGGCGGCGATGGCCTGGCGGAACGGCGCTTCGGCGACGCGAAATTCTTCAGGCAATCGCCAGCCCGTTTCCAGAAAACGATGATTGACCGTCTTCAATTCCCAAACCAACAATCCCCAAGGAAATTGTCGTTCGCGCCGCGCGAAGCCGGTCATACTACGGATCATAGGGGCTGCACGCTAAAATCGGACATAATCCATAACCCGAGTTTATCAGAAGCCTAGGAGTAGTCATTGCAGATAGAAACCGCGGATGTCAGCCTCATCGGCCACCGCGAAGAAAACCAGGACCGAGTCGCGGTAGCGGCTGACGAACAGGCGGTGCTTCTGGTCGTGATCGATGGCATGGGCGGCCATGCCCAAGGCGCGCGCGCTGCGGAAACTGCTTTGGCGGCGCTGCTCGAAGCCTTTTGGCAAACGCCGCATCCCATTTTCGATCCGCTGGGCTTTTTGCATTTGTCCTTGGGCAGAGCCCACGAGGAAGTCGTGAAGCTCGGCGCGGGTTTGAGCGCCGAGGCGCGTCCCCGTGCGACCTGCGCGCTTTGCTTGGTGCAGGAATCGGCAGCCTACTGGGCGCATGTCGGCGACAGCCGCGTCTACCAATTGCGGCAGGCCGAAGTGCTCGAGCGCACCCGGGATCACAGTCACGTGGAAGTGTTGCTGCGCGAGGGCCTGATCACCGAGGCCGAAGTGCATGGCCATCCGATGCGTAATTATGTCGAGTGTTGCCTTGGGGGAGATGCTGCTTTGCCTGAGATGAGCATTACGACGCGGCGCAAGCTCAAATCGGGTGATGTGTTGCTGCTGTGCACGGATGGATTGTGGGCCAACTTGCGTGATCATGACTTCGTGAGATTTGCGCAAATCGCCGGCAAGTCACTGCGCGATTCTTTGACTGATCTCGGCACCCAAGCGGTGGAGGCGTCGGCTCCATACAGCGACAATACCAGAGCGGCGGCGCTGCGCTGGCGGGCGGCATGAGCATTCGCCCGAGCGGTCGCGCCGCCGACGAATTGCGCGTATTGAGTTTCGAGCGCGGCTTCACCACCCACGCTGAAGGTTCGGTGCTCGTGGGATTCGGCGGAACCCGCGTGCTGTGCACGGCCAGCATCGAAGACAGCGTGCCGGGGTTTTTGCGGGGCCAAAATCAAGGTTGGGTCACGGCTGAGTATGGAATGTTGCCGCGAGCGACACACACGCGCTCAGGACGCGAGGCGGCACGGGGCAAGCAAACGGGACGTACCCAGGAGATCCAGCGTCTCATTGGCCGCGCACTTCGCGCCGTCGTCGATCTCAAGGGCTTGGGCGAACGCACCGTAACCATCGACTGTGACGTGATTCAGGCCGACGGCGGCACTCGAACCGCGGCCATTACCGGCGGCTTCGTCGCTTTGGCCGATGCCATCGACACACTGCTCAAGAAGCGCGCCATCACCTCAAGCCCCTTGCACGGGCAGGTAGCGGCGGTATCGGTCGGAATCTATCGCGGCACCCCCGTGCTCGATCTGGACTACGCGGAAGATTCGAATGCTGAGACCGACATGAATGTAGTCATGAACAGCGGCGGCGCCTTCGTCGAGGTTCAGGGCACGGCGGAGGGTCATGCGTTTCGGCGCAATGAACTCGACCAGTTGTTGGATCTTGCGACTCGAGGAATCGCACGTTTGCATGCCGCACAGCTCAGCGCACGCGCCGCGTAGACGACTGGTTGTTGCGACCAACAACTCGAGCAAGCTTGCTGAATTTCGCTCGCTCCTGGCCGGCCTGCCATTCGAGCTCCAGAGCATGGGCGAGCTCGGCTTGGCGTCGCCTGAGGAAAGCGGTGCCAGCTTTCTTGCGAACGCATTGCTGAAGGCCAGACATGCCGCGACCGCGGCTGCGGCGATGCCGGCGCTTGGCTCGCCTGATGGTCGGCGCGACACGACTGCGGCGGCGCTCGCCGATGACTCCGGACTCGAAGTCGAAGCGCTGGGAGGAGCGCCGGGAATCTTTTCGGCACGTTATGCCGGGAGGAATGCCGACGACGGCGCCAATAACGCAAAACTCCTCGCCGCGCTGCAGGGACTTCCCCTGCAGCAGCGGCGGGCTCGCTATCGATGCGCGCTGGCACTGGTGTTCGAGGCCGAAGATCCGCAGCCGGTAGTCGCCGAAGGCGTCTGGGAGGGATATATTCTCGATACCCCCCGCGGCGCCGGTGGCTTCGGCTATGACCCATACTTCTGGCTGCCTGAACTCGGGCTGACGGCGGCACAACTGGTCTCTGAGCACAAAAATCGGTTCAGTCATCGAGGCATCGCGATACGGGCGTTGCGCCAGCAATTGATTGCGCGGCAAGTGGCGTCGGTGAGCAAATGAGCGACGTCGCGCGAGCGATCGACGGTGCGCCACAGCGAGATGCGGCATTGCTCGTGGAAGTCTCGCCGGCGATCATCGATGTTTCCTTGGCGCTATACGTTCACATGCCTTGGTGCGTGCGCAAATGCCCGTACTGCGATTTTAATTCGCATCAATTGAAGTCGGCGGGACCCGATAGAGCCTACATCGACGCGTTGCTGCGTGATTTCGCCGTCGAGCTGCCCCGGTTGACCGGTCGCAGAATCGATACAGTGTTTTTCGGGGGCGGCACGCCCAGCCTGTTTCAACCCGAGGATTTGCATCGATTGCTCACCGCGTTGCGTGACAGCATCGAATTCGCCGCCGATGTGGAAGTCACCCTGGAAGCGAACCCGGGTACCATCGAACGCGGGCGGTTCACCGGCTATCGCGACGCCGGCATCAATCGAGTGTCGCTGGGCGCGCAAACTTTCGCGCCGCGCGCGCTGCAGGCGCTGGGGCGCATCCATAGCGCCGACGACACGCATCGCGCGGTGCAGGAACTGCGTGCGGCCAAGCTCGACAATTTCAATCTGGATTTGATGTATGCCCTGCCGCAGCAGAGCTTTGAGGATGCGATGGTCGACGTCCGCACGGCCTGCGATCTGCAGCCATCGCATATTTCCTACTACCAACTGACCCTCGAGCCGGGGACGGTGTTTCATGCGCGGCCGCCGCCTCTACCGGACGAAGATACGGCATGGCGAATTCAGTCCGAGGGACAGAAGCTCTTGGCGGCGGGGGGCTTCGAACAATACGAAATCTCGGCCTATGCGCGTGGCGGGGCGCAATGCCGGCACAACCTCAATTACTGGCTGTTCGGCGACTATGTCGGGATTGGCGCCGGCGCCCATGGCAAGCTGAGTCTTGAACTACCGCAACGCGTCTTGCGCACCGTGAAGCCCAAGCAGCCGCGGGAGTATCTGGATCAAGTGCGGCGAGTTCGGCTAAGGGGGGACGCCGTGGCCGCGGCGGCCGGGGAGGCTGGGTGTGTCATCGGCGAGACTTCGGTGGTGGCTGCCGGCGATCTGCCCTTCGAATTCATGTTGAACGCGTTGCGGCTGAAGCAAGGCTTTTCCATAGAGGATTACCGGCGGGGAACAGGGCTTGCGCTCGAGTCCATCGAGGCAAAACTACGCCTGGCGCAAAGGCTTGGACTACTGGCGCCTCGGCCAGGAGGCTTTCGGGCCACCGAGTTCGGCCGTCGGTTCTTAAATGATCTGCAGGGGGCTTTTCTCCCCTGAAGTTTATGCACACCAGCCCATCCGCCCCACACAAAGGGGTACCTACAGCACATTGCAATAGCAGTAGGTCAGATGCCGATTGCAACATATTGAAAAATATACGAAAAGTAACCTGTCTATTTTTTGACCAAGTTAACATTTACGCCGCTTTACGCTGTCGGCGCCCTGCGACTCGGCTACCATCCACAGACTTATCCACAGATTTTGTGGACAATCGAGGAACAGTTTGTCAGACAAAGGCTTACAGCGGCTTATGTAACGATCTTGTCCAGAATAGATGCTTAAGCTATGCTAATCGGCCGACAGCGAGGTTCCTATGAAAGCCGGCATCCATCCAGATTACAACGTCATCGCGGTCACCTGTACCTGCGGTAACACGTTCGAGACACGCTCGACCATCGGCCAAGATTTGCAGGTGGAAGTTTGCTCCAATTGCCACCCGTTCTATACCGGAAAGCAGAAAATTGTGGATACCGGCGGTCGCGTCGATAAATTCCGCAAGAAATATGCGGTGGCGGCCAAGGCCTAAGCTTTTCGTTTTTCCGACGAATCAGTTCAATGCGCGAATCCCGAGGTTCGGGCCCTTCTTGCGCGCGCCTGGGATGTCGAGGTCCTTAAAGTTTGGGCTCCCTTGATTCCGATGTTCGACCGTGCAAGGCTGCGGGGTCTTAAACCAACGAAACATCTCCTTGTCGGAAAAGCGAATGAGCACGAAATACGAACTGAAGAACCTCGATACGGGCAAGACCAGCCAGCTTAACGCCATCTCGGGAACGATCGGCCCCGATGTCATCAACATTTCCAATTTGACCAAGGATCAAGGGGCATTCACTTTCGACCCCGGGTTCATGGCCACCGCGAGTTGCCAAAGTAAGATCACTTATATCGATGGTGATGCCGGAGTGCTGCTGTATCGCGGTTACCCGGTAGAGCAGCTCGCGGAGAAATCCAGCTTCCTGGAAGTGGCGAACCTGTTGATCAACGGCTCGCTGCCGACCAAGCCGGAACTCAGTTCCTTCGAAAACTCCATCATGCGCCACACTATGGTGAACGAGCAGTTGCTGCGGTTTTTCCAGGGCTTTCATCACGACGCCCATCCCATGGCTATGGTCTCGGCGGTGGTCGCTTCAATGGCCGCGTTCTATCACGATACGACCAACATCGAAGATCCGCGCCATCGAGAGATTTTTGCGCATCGAATCATCGCGAAGCTGCCAACCATCGCCGCGGCCGCTTACAAGCACACCCTGGGTCAGCCCTTCGTCTACCCGCGCAACGATCTGCGCTACTGCGCCAACATGCTCAACATGTTCTTCGCGGTGCCGTGCGAGCCGTATGCCATCGATCCGGTTGCTGCCGAAGCATTGGATTTGCTGTTTATACTGCACGCCGATCATGAGCAAAACGCCAGCACTTCGACGGTGCGCCTGGCCGGCAGCACCGGTGCCAATCCTTACGCCGCGATTTCGGCGGGCGTCTCGGCGCTGTGGGGTCCGGCGCATGGCGGAGCGAACGAAGCGGTGCTGGACATGTTGGATAGTATCGGTTCGGTGGCGAACATCGACAAATTCCTCGCTCGTGTCAAGGATAAGAACGACAACGTGCGGTTGATGGGCTTCGGCCATCGCGTCTACAAGAATTTCGATCCGCGCGCCAAGATCATTCGCGGCATGTGCTACCGCGTGCTGGAAAAACTCGGTAGGACCGACAATCCACTGTTCGAGCTCTCGTTGAAACTCGAGGAAATCGCGCTCAAGGATGACTATTTCGTATCGCGCAAACTGTATCCGAACGTCGATTTCTACTCCGGCATCATTTATAGCGCGCTCGGCATTCCGCGCTCGATGTTCACTGTCATGTTCGCGATTGCGCGCACCGCCGGCTGGGTCGCGCACTGGCAGGAAATGGTGGCGGATCCCAACATGAAGATCGGTCGGCCTCGGCAGCTGTACACCGGCCCCGTCAAGCGAGATTACCAGTCGATAGAAAAGCGCTGAGCGATGTCGGCGCGGGCCCACGGCTATCGGGGCGTATTGGCGGCGTTGCTGCTTCTCGTCGGCGCCGCGTATGCCGAGGAGCCTCGCGCCCCCGATAGTTCCGGCGCCGCGCCGCCTTCCGCTCTCCCAGCCGAAAGCAACACCTGCCGCGCTGCGGCGGGCGCCGTGGCACTCGGAACGGCGTTGTGGAACGGCTGGGGTCGGGACGTGGACAACACGCGCTACCAACCGGAGCCGGCGCTGCGCGCCAGCGATGTCGCCAAGCTGGGGCTGAAATGGGCGTATGGCTACCAAGGCGGCGTGGAATACGGCCAACCCACCATCGTCGATGGACGAGTGTTCGTCAGCAGCACGGCCGGACGCGTCTACTCCATCGATGCCAAGACCGGTTGCACCTATTGGACGTATGACTTCCCGTTCGGAAGCCGCACCGCCATCACCATCGGTGAGCTTGCCCGCGCGAGAATCGCTTCCTTACCGCGGAAGTTGAAACGCACCTTGGCGCATCTTGACGTCATCAAGGCTCCGAGTGCCGCTTTCTTCGGTGACGATCATGGCGCTGTCTATGCGGTCGATGCGCAGAAGGGGACCTTGTTGTGGAAAACTCAGGTCGACTTGCATCCGCTGGCGCGCATCGTCGGGGCACCGACCGTATACAACGACCGGCTTTATGTCGCGGTTTCCTCGACCGAGGACAGCGCCGCCGCCAACCCTAATTACGGCTGCTGCACTTTTCGCGGCAGCGTCGTGGCTCTCGACATCGCCAATGGTCGAACGGTGTGGAAGAGCTTCACCGTTTTGGAAGACCCCATGCCGACGCGCAAGAACGCCGCGGGCATACAGGAATTCGGTCCTGCGGGCGCCGCCGTCTCCTCTACACCGGCCATCGATGGCAAACGCAACGTGGTATACGTGGCGACGGCAGGCTCGGCAAACGGTATCGAGCAAGCTCTGGCCGACGCCGTGGTCGCCTTCGATCTGGTCGACGGCAAGTTACGCTGGGTCAAGCAACTGGTGCGCCCCGAGGCCGTGTCGGCGAGCAGTTTTGCAAGCTCACCCATATTGCGGACCCTCGCCAGCGGCAATCAAGTCATCTTGGCCGGACAAAAATCGGGCGTCGTCTATGGTCTCGATCCGGATCATGGCGGCGAAGTTCTCTGGCAAACCAAGGTCGCCGGGGATGGCGCCGCAGGCGGAATCGTGTGGGGGTCAGCCGCGGACCACCGCAGTCTCTACGTTGCCCTCTCGGGCGCGCTGGCCGCGCCCGCCAACATCTCGGGAAGCTTGACGGCGTTGGATATGAAGACCGGCGTGCCTCGTTGGCATACCGTCGCACCGGAACCTGCGTGCCCCTGGGGCGGGGCCAATTGCTCGCATGCCCAGGCGCAGGCGGTGTCGGTGATACCCGGCAGCGCCTTCTCGGGGTCATTGGACGGTCACCTGCGAGCCTACTCCACCATCGACGGCAGAATTATTTGGGACTTCGATACGGCGAAGGACTTTCATACGCAGAACGACATCAAGGCAAGCGGCGGTCCTTTGGATCGTGGCGGGGCGACAATCGTCAACGGCATCGTCTTCATCAATTCAGGCAACACCCTGCTCGCCTTCTCAGTCGACGGAAAATGAAGCCGGGGTTTTTTCATGACGGTCGCAATTGGCGGGCAGGGCCGCCGCGCGTCCGCAATCAATTGGCAACGACCAACTCCGAGACTTCGCGGGTGTCCGCCCTTTTCATCGGCCGGCCGTCGACGGGCGAGTAGGGCGACTGCCGGATTCCGTCGATGGGGAACACGGTGGCATCGACCGTTCGGCCGTGGGCCTCGAAGCGCAGGGCCGGGTAATTCACGATGCGATCGGCGTCCATTTTGACGCGCCGCTCATAGAACTGATGCGGTACACCGATTTCGAGCAAGTGTATCGCCACCGACTCGGACCGGTCGGCGAATAAATGCAGATTGATGTCGCTATAATTGGTGGCGGTGCCGTTGAGTACCGAGCCGACTAAGCGGGGCTGAAACTCGCCCAGCATGCGCATGGTGTCCAAGGCGATGCGACGCTGCTCCTTGAGCGTATGGTCGTGCGATTCACGGCCGAATAGCCGCTGGTGTTCGCGCAGCGCCGCCTCGATCTCGATGTTCTTCGGCAACACGGCGACGTCATTGACCCCCAGCCGATCGGCCGCTTTGCGCTTGGCCTGCAGGAAATCCTCGATGCCGTGTTCGACCATGAGGCGCGCGGCTTCCTGCGCCAGGGCGCGGCGCAAATCCTCGGCACGCTGCGAGAACTTTTTAGGCATTCGCTAGAATAGCGGTTTATCGCCGTCGCTCATCGGGTTCGATTGATTCGGTCCCTCGTAGGCTTCGGATTTGGGGAGATTCCCTTCCATGAATTTCTCCATGATGCCATTGGGATTGTCGGCACTCGCGAGCAAGCCCGTTTCCGGCGAAATGCGCACCGTCACGATGCCGTCGGGTATGGGTACTGCGTGCTTCGGCGCACCTGCCAGCGCCTCGTGCATGAAATACGTCCACGTCGGAACCGCTACCCGCGCGCCCTCTTCGCCGTCGCCCAGGGAGCGCTCGTGGTCGAACCCCGACCAGACAGTCGTCACCAAGTCGCCATTGAATCCATTGAACCAGGCGTCGTGATGATCATTGGTGGTGCCAGTCTTCCCGGCGATATCGTCGCGATTGAGCGAACGGGCGCGCATCCCGGTGCCGCGCCGAATCACGTCCCCCATCATGTCGGCCAATAGGTAGGCGATTTGCGGCTTGATGATTTGCGGGGCCAAATTCTCCATCGGAATCATGCTTTTACCATCATGCGGTGCGGTATCGAGTTGTACGCCGCGATCTTCCCCGGCGGGTCTTGGGGGTGTGGCATCCGAGGGCCGTTCGCACTGCCAGCAGGCAATGGCGGGCGCGGTCTGCAATAAGATCTTGCCGGCCGCGTCTTCGATTCGGTCGATGTAGTAGGAACTGACCTTGTAACCGCCGTTGGCGAAGGTTGCGTAGCCGGTGGCCACTTGCAGTGGACTCAATTCGGCCGTGCCCAGCGCCAGGGTCAAATCGTTGGGCAGCTGCGATTTCTCAAAGCCGAACCGCGTCACGTAATTCCAGGTGTAGTCGCCGCCGATGGCACGCATGAGACGCACCGAGACCAGATTTCGGGAGTGGACCAATGCCTCGCGCAAGCGGATAGGGCCGTAAAACTTGTTGGTGTCTTCTTTCGGCCGCCAAGCCTGCTCTTTGCCCTCTTCGTCGATGACGATGGGCGCATCGAGGATCACACTGGCGGGGCTGTAACCCTTGTCGAAGGCCGCCGCGTACACGAAGGGTTTGAAGCCCGAACCCGGTTGACGCCGGGCCTGAGTCACGCGATTGAATTTGCTCTGGAAATAGTCGAAGCCGCCAACCAGCGCGACGATGGCCCCGTCCCTGGGATCTAAGGACACTAGAGCACTTTGCGCCTCCGGCACCTGTACGAACAACAGCGACTCGGCTGCCCGCCCCACCGTATAGATCAAATCGCCGGCGCTCAAAATGTCGGAGGCCTGAGCCGGCGCACGATCGACTTTTTCGTCCGGTAACTCGCGTCGGGCCCAGGACAATTTTTCCCACGGCAAATTCACCACCCCAAGATCGCGGACGTAAATCTTGGCGCTCTTGGCCTCGACACTTTGCACGATGGCGGGACGCAGGCCGCCGATAACCGGGAATTCTGCGAGTTGCTCGTCGAACGCGGCGGCCGTGGTGATGTTCGCCAGGTCGACTTTGGCCGTGGCGCCGCGATAGCCGTGGCGCCGGTCGTATTCCAGCAGTCCGGTGCGAAGCGCCGCCGTTCCAGCCGCCTCCAAGCGCGAGTCGATAGTGGTGTAGACCTTATAGCCAGCGGTGTAGACGCCCTCCCCGTACCTCATCTGCATGTCATTACGCACCATCTCGGCCACATAAGGTGCATCCACCTCGATGGACGCGCCATGTAGTCGGGATTCCATCGGGCTGGCGTTGGCCTCCTCATATTCTGCCGGGGTGATGTAATTGAGGTCCCGCATCCTACCCAAGACGTGGGTGCGGCGAATCTTCGCCGCCTCGGCATTGGCCACCGGATTGACCACGGAGGGCGAGGTCGGGATCCCCGCCAAGGTGGCCATTTCAGCAACGGTCAATTGGTTCAGGGTCTTGCCAAAGTAGACTTCCGCCGCGGCGCCCACTCCATATGAGCGCTGCCCGAGGAATATCTTATTGACATACAAGGAAAAAATCTCTTCCTTGGTGAATTCAGCCTCCATCAGCAGCGAAATGTAGATTTCGCTCATTTTGCGTTTCATGTCGCGCCGCGGCGTAAGGAACATGTCCCGAGCGACTTGCATGGTGATGGTGCTGGCGCCCTGGCGAATGCCACCTGCACGCGCGTTGGCGACGGCGGCACGCAAAATCCCCTGCCAATCCACCCCGTGGTGCCTGAAAAAGCGATCATCCTCGGTGGCTAAAAAGGCTTGAATCAGCCTTTGGGGCAGCTCTTCGTAGCGCACGGGGATGCGCCGCTGTTCACCGATGGACGCGATCAGTTTGCCGTCGCGGGTATAAATGCGCAGCGGCACCTGCAATTGCAGGTCTCGCAGGGAATCTACGTCAGGCAGGGCCGGACGCAAGTAGACATAAGCACAGACATTGGCGAACGCAATTAACGCTATTGCGCCAACCATTGCGACAAAAATGCGAGAGATGAGAACCAGGTAACGTTTGGTCACAGGAAACCGTTCTAACTTATTGCGACGGCGATATTGCGCAAGCATATTACCGCTGGTTACCGCGGCATATTCAAGGACAGCGGGGTCGCCAGACCGGAAAACTATAGAGGTCTGAACGGATGACTCGACGCCGAGACAAGCCAATTTATCGAGGGTCGCATTTTGCGCAGGCGCGACTGGGCGGCCCTCAGTACCGTGAGTAGCTTCACGCTCTATTTAACAGTTTCTTGCTAAGTTTGCGCGGGCTAAGTTAGTCTCGTGCACCGGTTTCGACCTCCAAGGTACTGAGCGAAAAAGGAAAAAAGCTGTGTGGTCGTTTGGCAAAAGATATCGTCCGCTTTTGGGACTTGACATAACCACCTCATCGGTGAAGCTCATAGAGCTCGCGATGTCGGGGGGCCAGTATCGCGTTGAGTCGTACGCCGCCGAGCCTACGCCTCACAACGCCATCAACGAAAAAGCCATCGTGGACGCCGAGGCGGTCGGTGAAGCGATTCGGCGCGCCGTCAAGCGCTCCGGGGCAAAGAGCCGTCTGGCGGCGATTGCCATCAGCGGCGACGCGGCGATCACGAAAGTGATTCAAATGCCGAAGAGCCTCGGTGAGAACGAACTCGAAGGCCAGGTGGAGATGCAGGCCGACCAGTACATTCCCTTTCCGATGGAGGAAGTCAGCTACGACTATCAGGTCGTGGGTCCATCGGAAAAAGATCCGGAAATGCTCGACGTACTGCTTGTCGCCACGCGTACGGAAAACGTCGAGCAGCGGCAGGCAGCGGTGCAAGCTTCGGGTTTGACGGCACATTTGGTCGATGTCGAAGCCTTCGCGCTGGAAAATGCCTGCGCCCTGATGCGCCACCAGATGCCCGACGGCGGGCTCGACCGCACGGTCGCGGTGGTGGATTTCGGCGCGAGCAGCACCACATTCAGCGTGTTGCGCGACCTCAAAGTCATCTACACGCGCGACTTCGCATTCGGCGGGCAGCAGCTCACTGAGGAGATCATGCGCACCTACGGATTGTCGATGGAAGAAGCCGGCCGCGCCAAGAAAGAGGGCGGTCTGCCCAGTAATTACCAGCCCGAAGTACTCGATCCGTTCATCGATGACATGACCCAGCAGGTCAGCCGTTCGCTGCAGTTCTATCTGGCCTCGGGCAGCGGGCGCTCGCAGCCGGATCAAATTCTGATCTGCGGCGGCTGCGCCAACATTCCCGGCGTGGCAGAGGTGATTTCGAGCCGTGTCGGTGTGGCGGCGGACAAAGGTGATCCCCTCGGCAACATGAAAGTGTCGTCGAAGGCCAAAGCACAAGCGGTGGGGCGTGACGCCACTGCATTACTCACAGCCTGCGGCCTAGCGCTGCGAAGCTTCGACTAAAGGGCAGCCATGCCGCGTATCAACCTACTTCCCTGGCGCGAACAAGAACGCAAAGTACGGCGTCGCGAGTTCGCCGTTGCGCTAGGTGCCGCGGCTTTTGCCGCCGTCATATTCGTCATGGGCGGCAAGCTTTTGTACTCGAGCTGGACCGATTCCCAGAACGAGAAGAACAATCTGTTGAAAAAGGAGATCGTAAAGCTCGATGCCGCGATAGCCGACATTCAGGATCTCGAGACCCGTAAGCAACGATTGGTTGCACGCATGGAAATCATCGAGAAATTGCAGCGCAAGCGTCCTGAAATCGTGCACTTATTCGATGAGCTGGTGAAAACCGTGCCCGAAGGCATTTATCTGACGGCGATCAATCAGACCGGCAACAAACTCGAGATTCACGGGGTCGCGCAATCCAGCACCCGCGTGTCCACCTTCATGCGCAATATCGATTCGTCCACCTGGATGGACAACCCCCAGCTCCAAGTGGTGGAAGCCGCCAAGGATTCCGCGACGGGGGGTTCGAACTTCACCCTGACCAGCGACGTGGTGGGTGTCGATCTCGAAAACGGCGGCGAAACAACGGTTAAAAAGGTCGCGCCGAAATGAATTTTTTAGATCAACTGCGTTCTCTGGATCCGCGCGACGTCGGGCGTTGGCCCATCGCCGTTCGCGGTTTCTTCATTGCGGTGGCCTTTGCCATCGTCGCAGCCGTCGGTTGGTACATGTTCATCTGGAACGACGATCGTCCGATTCTGCAAAAAGCCGAGGCGGATGAACTCGACCTGCGCAGCCAGTTCGAGAGCAAACAGCAGCGCGCTGCGAACCTCGATGCATACAAGGCACAGCTCGTCGAAATGGAGCGCAGCTTCGGCGCCATGCTGCGGCAGTTACCGGGCAAGACTGAGGTCCCGAATCTTCTGGTCGATATTTCTCAGACCGGATTGGGCGCCGGACTGCAAGAGAAACTCTTTCAGCCCGCAACCGAGAAGAGCAACGGCTTCTACGCAGAGCTGCCCATCAAGATCAAACTCGTGGGTTCCTACCATGAGTTCGGCAGCTTCGTCAGCGGCATCGCCGCCCTGCCGCGCATCGTCACGCTGCATGACATCCAGATCGCGCCGGTCGACCCCAAGGGCAATTACGACAATTTGACCATGGACGTGACCGCGAAGACTTATCGCTACATCGAGGATGAATCCAACGCGAAGCCGAAGAAAAAAGCGGGAGGCGCGACGTGATGATCCGAAGCGACGTGAGAATTGCGAGCCACGCGAGCGTCCTTTGCGCCGTACTGACTGCGCTTGTCGCGGGCGGCTGCTCCGGCGGCCAATCCGATCTGCAGCAATGGATCGAGGCCACCAAGAAGAAGCCCGGCGGGCGCATTCAAGCGCTGCCGGAAGTCAAGCCGTACGAGACCTATATGTACGGCGCCACAAAGCTACGCTCGCCGTTTCAACCCCAGGGCCCGAATGCCCTCGGCGGCCAAGCGGGTTTGCGGCCCAGTTCGCGACGCAATCGCGAGTTTTTGGAGGGATTCTCGCTCGATACTTTGAAGATGGTCGGCACCTTCAAGATAGGCGGCAGCTCTTATGGGCTCGTGCAATCCAAAGACGGCTTGGTGCACAAGGTCCAACCCGGTAATTATCTCGGGCAGAACGATGGCAAAGTAACTGAAATTACCGGCGGAAAAATTAGCTTGGTCGAAATCATTCCGGATGGTCTCGGCGGTTACATCGAGCGACCGGCTTCATTGGCGTTGACCAACTGAGGCCCCAGGGAGAGCAAAGAAAATGATGAGAACTATGTTTCGAACGGCGATGACCCGCGTAATGGCGCTCGTCGCATTGACTGCGATCAGTCTCACGGCCGAGGCCGCTGACCCGCTAAAGCTCGAGTCAATCGATGTTCAGACCGCGTCGGGTCAACAGGTGCAGCTCAAACTGCATATGAGCGGTCCGGCTCCCGAGCCGCTGCCGTTCACCATCGACAAGCCGGCGCGCATTGCGTTCGACTTGCCCAATACCACGCTTGCTTTGGCGTCACGACGCATCGACGTGCGCTCCGGCGGTGTCGATACCGTGCTCGCCGCCGAAGCCAATGGCAGAACCCGTGTGGTCGTCAACGTCGTCTCCTTGATGCCCTACACCACGAAGGTCGACGGCAACACCATCATCGTCACGCTGGGCAGCCAAGGCGACGACGCCACGAAGCAGACGGCATTGGCCCGCGCAAGCGTAGGCCAGGCCGGCGCGGCGGCCGCGAGATCGATCCGCACCATTGATTTCCGACGCGGCACCGACGGCACCGGCCGGGTGATCGTACAACTGACGGATCCGCGCACGCCCGTCAACGTGCGTCAGGAAGGCAATCAAGTCGTCGTCGATTTTGCCGGCACTTCGATTCCGAAGAACCTCATGCGCCGCTACGATGTCATGGATTTCGCCACGCCCGTGCAGACCGTCGACGCGCTTCGCGTGGACAGCAGCTCGCGCTTGGTCATTTCCGCGCAAGGCGACTTCGAACAATTGGCCTACCAATCGGACAATCAGTACACCATCGAGATCAAACCTTCGGTCAAGCGCAACAGCGCCGACGAAAAGAAAGAGTACACCGGCGAGCGTCTGACGCTGAATTTCCAAGACATCGACGTACGTTCCGTATTGCAGTTGTTGGCGGACACCAGCGGCCAGAACATCGTGGTGAGCGATTCGGTGACGGGCAGCCTGACCCTGCGACTGCAGAACGTGCCCTGGGACCAGGCACTCGATATCGTGCTGCGTACCAAGGGTCTCGACAAGCGCCGTCAGGACAATGTGATCATCATCGGGCCTACGGAAGAACTGGCCAACCGGGAGAAGGCTGAACTCGCCGCACATAAAGAGGTGCAGGAACTGTCGCCGACCCACACGGAATTCATGCAGGTCAACTACGCCAAGGTCGCCGATCTCGCCAAGCTGATCAAGAGCGCCAATGCCAAGGATTCCATGCTCTCGGCGCGCGGCACCTTGTCCGTCGATGAACGCACCAATACCTTGTTGGTACAGGACACCTCGGATAAATTAGCCGACATCCGGCGCTTGGTGCAAACGCTCGACGTGCCCGTCAAGCAAGTGCTCATCGAAGCGCGCATCGTCATCGTCAGCGACACCTTCGAGCGTGATTTGGGCGCCAAATTCGGCGTCACCAGCTCGCAAACCAACGGCAGCAACGGGCTGTTGTCGGTCGCCGGTAATGGCACGGGTGCGAACACCATGACGCAATCCGGCATCAGCAATTTGGCATCCGGCGGCAAGGTCACTCCGGTCACCACGCCGACTTTGGACAATCGCTACCAGGTCAATCTGCCCGCGGCACATACCAACGGCAGCATCGGTGTGTCGCTGTTGGGCGGCAGTTATATCGTCGACCTGGAACTATCCGCGGCGCAGAATGAAGGCAAGAGCGAAACCATTTCCTCGCCGCGCGTCATCACGGCGAACCAGAAACAAGCCACGATCCTGCAAGGCACCGAGATTCCCTATCAGGAATCCGCCTCGAGCGGCGCCACCACGACTCAGTTCAAGAACGCCGTACTGTCACTCAAGGTGACCCCGCTGATCACGCCCGATAACCGGGTGATTCTGGACATCGATGTGTCCGACGACTCCGTCGGCTCGCAGGTGTCGAGCGCCACGGGCGGCAACGTACCGTCCATCGACACCCGCCAAATCATCACCCAAGTGCTGGTCAACGATGGCCAGACCGTGGTTCTGGGCGGCATTCTCGATACGACCAAATCGAAATCCGCCAACAAAGTACCTTTTTTGGCGGATATCCCTCTGCTGGGCAACCTGTTCAAGAGCACGACGGATATCAATAACAAGAAAGAGCTGTTGATCTTTATCACGCCGAAAATTCTGCGTGAAGGTTCAAATCTTTACTGATAGCGAACGCCGACCAACGTCGAGCGAGGATGAATGACATGCGAAGACTAAGGATTGTGGCTTGGTTGGCGACTGCCCTGTTAGCGGCTTGCGGCGGGGGATCCCAGACCATCACCGGCGCGGCAAGTTCGAGCACCAGCCAAACGGCTTCGGTTGCGACGGTTGCCGTGGCGGCGAGCCCTTCAACCATAGCTGTAGACGGCAGCACGACGTCTACCGTCACGGCCACCGCCCTCGACGCTAACAACGCGGGTATCGTGGGTGCCTCGGTCACCTTCAGCAGCTCGGCAGGCGGCGCGGTCGCCGTTGTCAGCGCTACCACCGATGCGAACGGCAAAGCGACGGCGACATTGTCGAATCTGAGCGCCGCGGCGGGCACGAATCTTACCGTTTCCGCGAAGGTGGGCGGCAAGACCGGTTCGGCAACGGTCGGCGTGATTGCAATTCAGCAAGCGTTGAGCTTGCAAACGGACCAACCCCAGATCCCGTCGGACTCATCGAAACCCGCGACCATCTCGGCGGTCCTGCGCGACGCAAACAACAACGCGCTCGCGGGCGCCACGGTGAGATTCTCGGCGACTTCAGGAGTCCTGGCGGTCACCCAGGCCGTTACCGATGCGAACGGTGTTGCCAAGGCGACCCTAACCGCCGGCACCGATCCGACCAACCGGACGATTACCGTGACTGCCAACTCCGGATCGGCGTCCGCGCAGGTCGCGGTAACCGTTACTGGAACAACCCTGACGCTGACCGGGCCTGCAAACCTCGTGTTGAACAACAGCGGCAGTTGCAGCGTAGTGCTGACGAATTCCGCCGGTCAGGGCATCCCCAATATCACCGTGACCTTGAGCTCCGCCACCGGCAACGTCTTGAGTGCTTCGACTGTCACCACGGACAGTAGCGGTCGCGCGTCCTTCACATTGAGGGGCACCACCGGCGGCGTCGATACGATTACGGCCACCGCACAGGGGCTCACACAAAAGATATCCGTCACCGTCAGTACGCAGAGCTTCAACGTTACCGCGCCAGCCGACGGCACCAAGGTGAATCTCGGAATTCCGCAGACGGTGACTGTCACCTGGCTCAACAATGGCACACCGGTCGTGGGTCAACTGGTCACCTTCGCGGCGACCCGCGGCACCCTTACGCCGTCCACTCCGGTGACGACTGATGCCAACGGCAAGGCGAGCGTTTCGATCAGTTCGGGCGGGGCCGGGCCCTCGATCGTCGTGGCGAGCGGCACCGGCGTCTCCGCACAACTGAACCTCGATTTCGTCGCTATCCTCCCAAGCCAAATCTCCGTGCAGGCAGGACCGGCCGCTGTCGCCGTACAGGGTCAGAGCACTATTTCGGCGCTGGTGCGCGATGCCGCTAACAATCTCGTCGAGGGAGCGACGGTCAACTTCCAAGTGACCACGGACCCGACCAATGGGCAACTTTCGGTTGCGTCGGCGACCACCGATGCTCAGGGCCGGGCGCAGACCGTGTACACCGCCGGCAATTCGAGCAGCGGTGCCAATGGCGTTACCGTCACTGCGACGGTCGCAGCCACCGCCATCACCGACAGCGCGACGTTGACGGTGGGCGGCCAAGCCGTATTCTTGTCGCTCGGCACCGGTAATACAATCGACGTCAGCCAGGGCGTAGCGATCTACCAGGTGACTTACACGGTGTTCGCGGTCGACAGCCAGGGCGCTGCCCTCGCCAACGTGCCGGTCACGGTTTCCATTCTGCCGGTCGCGTACGGCAAGGGTGTGATGGGTGGGTGCCCGTCTCCGGGACCGGATTGGTCGCCCGTGTATAGCACAGCGACCTCAGATCCCGATGCCTACAATGGAAGCAAATTTTGTGGCAATGAAGACACGGACTACACAGGCAATATCAACTCGTTGGGGTCTGCCGGTGGCATTCCGCTGAAGGACTACAATCAGAACGGCAAACTCGATCCCGGAAACGTTGCGGTGGTCTCGCCAAGTACGGGCACGACTGATTCTCATGGGCGTCTGGACGTCAACGTGACTTATCCCAGGGATCACGCCTATTGGGTTGCAGTTACGCTGCAGGCGTCCACCAAGGTCCAAGGGACGGAGAGCAGTACCAGTTCGACATTCGTACTCCAAGGCGCGGTCGCGGATTATGCCTGTAGCGTCGGTCCTCCCGGTGCGACCAGCCCCTACGGCGTTGCAAGTACGTGCGCAAATAAAAATTGATGGTTAATCTAGGTCGTTAGCACGCGGCCTCCTTCCGGCGGCCGCTGTTCTGTATGCTCTGCATCCTCTATGCGGGGCAAAGCAAATATTTTTCTCATCGGACCCATGGGTTCGGGCAAGACCGCCGTCGGCCGGCATCTGGCACGGCTGCTGCGCTTCACTTTCTACGACAGTGATGCGGACATCGAGGCAAAAACCGGCGTCGATATCGCGCTCATTTTCGAAAAAGAGGGTGAGGCCGGTTTCAGGGTCCGGGAAAAAGAGTCCATCGATCGGCTGACGCGCCTGCAGTCGATCGTGCTCGCCACCGGCGGCGGCGCCGTGATCGAGGCGGATAACCGCCGGGTGCTTGCCGAGCGCGGCATGGTGGTGTATCTCGAGACGTCCGTCGATCAGCAAATGGAGCGCACGCGGCACGGTCGGCATCGCCCCTTGTTGATCGACACTGACCCCGAAGAGAAGCTTAAGGAATTGATGGAGCGGCGGGCGATTTTCTACACGGAAATAGCCGATTTCACCGTTTTTACCGACGGACGCCGGGTACAACTGGTGGCGGAGGAGATTCGTCTCGAGCTTCGCCGGGCGCTCGCACCGTAAGGTTCGTATAATCGACGCCGTGCAAATACTTCAGGTAGACGTCGGGCATGCGCGCTATCCGATCACCATCGGCAGCGGCCTGTTGCGGGATCGGCAATGGCTGCAAGGCGCGGTTCCCGGACAGGATCTGCTGATTGTGACCAACACCACCGTGGCACCTCTGTACCTGGCCGCCTTGCGGCGCAGCTTGCCGGATAGGCGGATTGCCGAATGCATTTTGCCGGATGGAGAGCAGCACAAGACATGGCAGACCACGGCTTGGGTGTTTGATGCGCTGGTGGAAACGAAAATGAATCGCGATGCCACCGTACTGGCCTTGGGTGGCGGCGTGGTGGGCGACATCGCCGGCTTTGCGGCCGCCAGCTATCAGCGCGGCATCGGCTACCTGCAGATTCCGACCACCCTGCTCGCCCAGGTCGACTCGTCGGTGGGCGGCAAGACCGGTGTAAATCATGCCGGCGGAAAGAACTTGATCGGCGCGTTCTATCAACCTCTCGCCGTGATTGCCGATACCGAAACGCTGAATACTTTGCCGGATCGGGAACTGCGCGCGGGTCTCGCCGAGGTGATCAAATATGGTTGCGTGTGGGATGCCCTGTTATTCGATTGGCTGGACCGGAACATGCCCGCGCTCCTGGCCCGAGACTGCGATGCGCTGAACTGCGCCATCGCCAGATCCTGTGAAATCAAGGCGACCGTGGTCGCAAAAGATGAGCGCGAGCAAAACCTGCGGGCTATTTTGAATTTCGGCCATACCTTTGGCCATGCCATCGAGGCCGCGACCGCTTACCAAAGCTATTTGCACGGCGAAGCCGTGGGTTTGGGAATGCTGATGGCCGCCGATTTGTCCCATCGGCTGGGGCTGATCGACGCTGCCGTCAAAGGCCGGATCGGGGACCTTCTGGCGCGAGCGGGTCTGCCCACCGAAGCGCCGGCCATCGGTGCGGCCAAGGGGCTCGAATTGATGCAAATGGACAAGAAGGTGTTGGCGGGGGCGGTGCGTCTGGTGCTGCTCGAAAAACTGGGCGGGGCGGTGGTGACCGCCGACTACAGCAAAGCCGCACTCGATGCCACTCTGAAGGAGTATTTCGGGTGAGCAGCCTTGCCCCCTACGCTGCGCACGAGGAGCACTCGCGCGGACGCCGTTATTCCGAACCCAAACCGGCCTACCGTTCGGAATATCAGCGTGATCGGGACCGCATCGTGCACTCCACCGCGTTTCGCAGACTGGTGTACAAAACCCAGGTTTTCGTGAACCATGAGGGCGATTTGTACCGCACTCGGTTGACCCACTCGCTCGAAGTGGCGCAGATTGCACGCACGATCGCGCGTGCGCTGCGGCTCAACGAAGTGCTGTCGGAGGCGATTTGCCTCGCTCACGATCTGGGCCACACTCCCTTCGGCCATGCCGGCCAGGATGCGTTGAACGAGTGCATGATGGATTTCGGGGGCTTCGAGCACAACCTGCAATCGTTGCGGGTAGTGGACGAACTCGAGGAGCACTATGCGGATTTCGACGGCTTGAATCTGTGTTTCGAAACCCGCGAAGGAATACTCAAGCACTGTTCGTTCAACAACGCCGTTCACTTAGGTGAACTGGGCGAGCGCTTCATCAACCGCCAGCAACCCGGGCTGGAGGCGCAGTTGGCCAATTTCGCCGACGAAATTGCCTACAACAATCACGATGTGGAGGACGGCATACGTGCTGGCCTGATCACCGTGGAGGAATTGCTGGCCGTGCCGCTGTTTCGCCAATATCATGCGGCAGTGTTGGAAAAGCACCCGGCCCTCGCCGGCCGGCGCCAGGTGTACGAAATCCTACGGCGCATGATCAATTGCCTGGTCACGGATTTGATCGATTCTTCGGCTGAGCGCCTCGCCGCAACCGGGATCCGCTCTATTGCCGAAGTCAGATCGCAAGCGGGGCCGCTGATCGGATTCAGCGACGCCACGCGGGATTTGAACCACGGGTTGAAGACCTTTCTTCGCGAGCACGTCTACAAACATTACAAAGTCCGCCGCATGACGGCCAAGGCGCGGCGAGTCATTCGGGAACTCTTCGAAGCGTTTTTCACCGATGCCACTCTGATGCCCGACGAGCACCAGGCGACGGGGTTACGATTGGAATCAGTGCAAGGCCCGGCGGGCCGCGCTCGCGCGGTGGCCGACTACATTGCCGGAATGACCGACCGCTATGCCATCCTAGAGCATCGCCGGATGTTCGATCCCGGAGAGAGAACCTGAGCGCCGTTCTGCAAAACGATTTGTTGTTGCGCGCACTGTTGCGCGAACATACGCCGCGCCGCCCCATTTGGCTGATGCGCCAAGCGGGCCGCTACCTACCGGAGTACCGAGCTACGCGTGCGCGGGCGGGCAATTTCATGGCCATGTGCACCAATCCGCAGATTGCCTGCGAAGTGACGTTGCAGCCCATCGAGCGTTATCCGCTGGACGCGGCGATTCTATTCTCCGACATACTCACGATTCCGCACGCGATGAATCTGGGGTTGGAGTTCGAAACCGGCGAAGGCCCCAGATTCCAACGGCCCGTGCGCACCGCGGCGGATATTGCCAAGCTCGGCGTACCCGACCCAGCCCAGGAATTAAGATATGTGATCGACGCCGTGGCGTTGATTCGCCGCGAACTCGGCGGCCGGGTGCCGCTCATCGGCTTCGCGGGCAGTCCTTGGACGGTCGCCACTTACATGGTGGAAGGCGGGAGCAGCAAGACCTTCGGTCAGATCAAACGCATGATGTACGAGGCGCCGCGTGAACTGCACCGCCTGCTCGAATTGCTCGCCAAGGCTACCATTCTTTATTTGAATGCCCAGATCTCCGCCGGCGCGCAGGCGGTGATGCTGTTCGATACCTGGGGCGGCGTATTGACGCCGGCTCAGTATGCAGAGTTTTCCTTGCACTACATGGCTGAAGTGATCGATGCCTTGACCCGCAAGGCGCAGGGGCGACGCGTTCCGAATATCGTATTCACCAAGGGCGGCGGCGCTTGGCTGTCGAAGATCGCGGCCATCGGCTGCGATGCCGTGGGTGTCGATTGGACCACGGATCTCGCCGCGGCGCGCCTAGCCGTCGATGGGCGCGTCGCGCTGCAAGGCAATCTCGATCCCGCCGCTTTATTCGCCTCCCCTGACACGCTACGCTCGGAAGCGCTGCGAGTGCTGCGGAATTTTGGAGCGGCAGACGGCCATGTATTCAATCTGGGTCATGGCATCACGCCTGACGTCGACCCGGAACGCGTTGCCGTCCTCGTCGACACCGTGCGCAGTTACGCCGTCGCTTGAGGCTTGCGGACCCCGTCGCGTGGTTCATCGCGCAATGCACGGCGCAAGATCTTGCCGACGTTGGTCTTGGGTAGTTCGGTGCGAAAGTATACGTGCTTGGGCACTTTGTAGCCCGTGAGTTGCTTGCGGCAGAATGCGATCAACGCTTCGGCGGTGAGAGCCGGATCCTTCTTGACCACGAACAAGACCACGACTTCACCGGACTTCTCATCCGCTTGTGCGACCGCGGCGACTTCGAGCACTCCGGGATGCTCCGCGGCGACGCTTTCGACTTCATTTGGATACACGTTGAAGCCCGAGACCAGAATCATATCTTTCTTTCGGTCTTCGATGAAAACGAAACCGGCGGAGTCAATGCGGCCGATGTCGCCGGTGCGCAGCCAGTCGCCGAACATCACCTTGCGCGTCTCTTCGGGTTGATTCCAATAGCCGCGCATGACTTGCGGTCCGAAGACGCAGATCTCACCAATTTGGTTGACCGGCATTTCCTTGCCGGAGTCGTCGCGAATCGAGACATCGGTAGACGGCACAGGCAGGCCCACGGACCCGTTGAAATCGGTGCCGATGGGATTGGCGGTCGCGATAGGCGAAGTTTCAGTCAACCCCCAGCCTTGCGTCACCACGCAACCCGTGACCGCTTTCCAGCGGGCCGCCACCACGCTTTGTAGTGCCATGCCGCCCGCCAAGGTCACGCGCAACGCCGTGAAATCCACGGTCTCGAAGCCTGGAGTGTGCAGCAGCGCATTGAAGAGGGTATTGACTCCGCTGATGAAATTGAATCTGTATTTCTTGAGTTCAGCTACGAATGACGCAAAGTCGCGCGGATTGACGATGAGTACGTTGCGGGCGCCCAAAGACAGGAAGGCCAAGCAATTGCTGGTGAGCGCGAAGATGTGATACAGGGGCAGCGCTGTGATGACGACGCGGGCGTCCCCCGCCTTGAGTGCCGGGTTGACCCACGCGGACGCCTGGAGCACGTTGGCTACCATGTTGCGGTGGGTGAGAATCGCGGCCTTGGCGACTCCCGTGGTACCGCCGGTGTATTGCAAAAAGGCAATATCTTCGGGGCCCAGTGCCATAGGTTCGAGTTCGAGGCCGAGACCTGATCCCAGGGCGCTCTTGAGAGTCTGCGCGCCCGGCATGCTCCATACCGGAATTTGTTTATGCAGGTGCTTCAGCCAGAAATTCACCACGAATCCGCGCGGAAATCCCAACAGGTCGCCGACTCGAGTGGTAAGAACGTGTTTCAGGCCCGTGCGCGGCAGCACCTGTTGCAGTACGTGGGCGAAATTTTCCAAAATGACGATGACTTTCGCGCCCGAATCCTTCAATTGATGTTCGAGTTCGCGCGGCGTGTACAGGGGATTGGTATTGACCACCACCATGCCGGCCCGCAGCACTCCGAACAGGGCGATCGGGTACTGCAGGATATTGGGCATCATGAGAGCGACGCGATCGCCGGCGGTCACTCCGGATTTCTTCTGCAGCCACGCGGCGAAGGCGCGACTGAGCACGTCGAGCTGGGCGTAGCTCAATGTCGCACCCAGGTTGGTGAAGGCTGGCAGGTGTCGATGCTTGGCGCAGGCCTCCTCGAATATGTCGCGCAGCGATGCGTAGCTGTCGGGGTCGATGTCCGCTGGCACTCCGAGTGGGTACTGTCTCAGCCAAGTTCGATCCACGCCGATACCTCCTCGCTTTTGTCCCGCGTGTATAGCATCGGTTGCGGATGCCGTAAACTCACCGCATGAATTCGCCACCCGACGCGCAGGAGCAGCAGATAGTTCGCTGGTGGAACACCAATGCCAGACCATGGACGGAGGCGATCCGAGCGGACAGCATCGCGAGTCGCACGGCTGGCGCCCCGGCAGCGGGCTGGCATTCGACCCACAGTAAAATTTGGCGAGTACTGGCCGTCGTATGCTGCCTCGGGATGTCCGGCTGCGTGCTCGGCTACGGCCATTGCCTATTCACCGAACCGGTCAGGAACACATTGGCGGGCCGCGTTCATTTCCGTGATTATCCGGCCCCCGACGGCATCGATAATGTGCCCATCCTGGCTTTGGACAATACAGCCTACGTTTATTCCCCGGCTCAAAGCCATATATGTCTTCCGGTGAACGACGTGCAAATGGTCGGAGTCGTCCAGTTTCCGAAAGAAATCATCGAGGCTACGCACGTCTCGGTCGAAGGTTCGCTATTCGCCGCGTCGTCGGGCCGCCAACACACGAATTTCGTGATGAAAGTGAACACGATATTGCCGATCCGCCGCCCGCACTGAGTGGGACCAAGAGTCTTCGGCAGCCGGGCGCCGCCTTGGTTTGGGCTCGAATCGGTTACAATTCGGCGTTGCTGGAAAATCAACCCGGGGTAACTATTTTATGAAAAACACAAATTTTATTGGACTATTGGTGGCGCCATTGATGATGGTGTGCGCGTTGGCGCTTCCCGTCCACGCCGCCGACGTTTCCGACCTGACTACCTGCAAGGACGGCACGACTTCGACGGCCTCGGGCCGGGGTGCCTGCAGCCGTCACGGTGGAGTGCAGAAGGCCGCCAAGACGCAGGCCGCGCCGATCGCGGCAAATGCCGTGACGGCCGCTCCAGCGGTCACGGCGGCTCCGCCAGCCACCGTGGCCAAAACTGCCACTGCGAGCAAGTCTGCACCGACGGCGACGGCCGGCAATACCGATCCGACCGGCGCGACCGCCAAGTGTAAGGATGGGACTTATTCAAAGTCGCAACACCACACGGGCACTTGCTCGCATCACGGCGGCGTCGCTGAATGGCTGAACGCTGCAAAATAATGCTCAGGGCGTTAAGCAGGGGCGGGCGGCGGTAATGTCGCCCGCCGGCCCAGATCTAAAACTACTTGATGTTCAGTTCCGACCGAACCGAGTCGAAAGGAAAAGTCGCGCTCATCACCGGGAGAAATTCCCGACGCGCAGTTTCGCAAAATTTTCGACAACAACGCACTTGCCAATTACTGGCTGATCGGGATGGTTCCGCCAGGCATGATTTCCAGCGGGCGCGCAACCTGGGCATACCGGCCCCGCCTCTCAATCTCACCTGTTGAAGAGTTGTTCGATCATCGGCGTGTTCTGGGGCGCATCCCTGACGCGGGAACCCCCTATAGGTTGGCCGAGGGCGGTGAGGCAATCCGCGCGCTCATTGACCGACAGGCGACCGGAAAGCTGGTGCTAACCATGGAGTGAGGTGGCCCTAGGTCACCGCCGCGTGACCTTTGCGGCGTGCCAGGAGGAACAATCCGATTCCGATCGCGGCCAGTACGGCGCCCCGATACGCCCAGCGGATATCTCCGGTCATGAAGCTGCCCGGCAGAATATTGACGCCTTGCAATATCCAGATACAACCGAGCAGGCAGGCAATCACCGCCATCGTGCCCAAGGCAATCTTCACGTACTTCATCGTTCATCTCCCGTGGTCTGGGTGCGTATTGTGCACGGTTTATCTAACTATTTTATTTGTGCAGCAAGGGCGCCAAGCTCGGCCAGACGTTCTTAAGCAGCTGGGGTTGCCCGAGCATATTCGGATGGATCCCGTCCGCCTGCATGAGATTCGGCGCCAGGGCGATGTCGCTCAATAGGAAAGGCACCAGCGGTATTTTTTTCTCGCGCGCCAAATCGGCATAAGCGGCGCGAAATTGTTCCGTGAATTCGGGACCGTAATTAGGCGGTATTCTCATCCCCAGCAAGAGCAATTGCGCGCCGCTCGCCGCGGTGAGTTCCGCCATCCGCGCCAGATTGGCGCGCATTTGGGCGATAGGCAGCGCGCGGAGCCCGTCATTGCCACCCAACTCGAGAATCACGATTTTAGGCTGATGGAGCAGCAACGCCCGCGGCAAACGCGCCAAGCCTCCGGCGGTGGTCTCGCCGCTAATGCTGGCGTTGACGACGTGGTAACCGTACCCTTGTTGCTCGAGTCTCGTCTGCAGCAACGCGACCCAGCCCTGCTCTACGCGCTGCAAGCCGTAGCCGGCACTGATGCTGTCGCCGAACACGAGAATCACCGGTGTTTCGGCCGTGGCCGAGATGGATGCAATCAGCAACATGAACAGGATACAAAGCCGTTTCACTGGCGCTCCTAAATGCAAGATCAAATCGTTCTCGAAGCCAAGAATGTTTCCAAGACCGTCGCAAGCCCCGAGGGGCAATTGACCATTCTCGCCGATGTCAGCCTCAGTGTCCGAAGCGGCGAAACTTTGGCCATCGTCGGCGCATCCGGAGCGGGCAAATCCACCTTGCTGGCCTTGCTCGCGGGACTCGATTCCCCGAGCACCGGCCGCGTGTTGATCGCCGGTGTAGATTTGACCGATCTGGACGAGGATGGGCGGGCCGCGCTTCGCGGGAAACACGTGGGATTCGTATTCCAGTCGTTTCATCTGATCCCGTCGCTGACAGCCGTTGAAAATGTGATGCTGCCGCTAGAACTGACCGGCCGGCGGGATGCACGGTCGGCCGCAGCGGCTGCGCTGGAACAAGTCGGTTTGACGCCCCGTCAGGCGCACTACCCGAAGCAGCTCTCGGGTGGTGAGCAGCAACGGGTGGCGATTGCACGCGCCTTTGTGACCCACCCTGCCGTCCTATTCGCCGACGAACCCACCGGCAATTTGGACACGGCCACGGGACAACGCGTTACTGACCTGTTATTCGCACTGAATCGTAGTACGGGAAGTACCCTGTTGCTGGTCACGCATGACCACGCACTGGCGGCGCGCTGTGGCCGCGTGCTGGAACTCGACGCAGGGCATGCGATCAATTGATGCAAGTACTGCGCTTCGCCTTACGCAATCTGTGGCGCGACCTCAAATCCGGTGAGTTGTCGGTGTTGCTGCTGGCCCTTTGCGTCGCAGTTCTCTCGCTGACGGCGGTAGGATTTTTCACCAGTCGAATTGCCCAGGGCGTGCGCGCGCAGGCGGCCGAAGTGCTGGCTGCGGACCTGCGCTTGGAGTCGCCGAACCCGATTGCGCTGCGCTATTTTTCCGAAGCACAGGCGCGAGGTTTGCGGAGCGCACGGATACTGGCTTTTCCGACCGCGATTTTCAGCGGCGACGAGAGCCAATTGGCGGCGCTCAACGCGGTAACGAGCACCTATCCCTTGCGCGGCCATATGCGAATTGCCGATGTCCCTTTCGGAGTTGCCCGCACCACGGCTAGCGTGCCCAAGCCCGGTGAGGTGTGGATCGACGCACGCATCATCGCGCAGCTGAAAATCGCCCTCGGCAGTTCATTGAAGATCGGCGCCGGCGCGTTTCGGGTCACTCGAGTCCTCGACTACCGGCCGGACCAGGGCACCGGATTCGTGAATCTCGCGCCCGCTGCTCTCATCAACGATGAGGACGTGCCATCGACTCGATTGATTCAACCCGGCAGCCGTGTGACCTACTCCGCGCTGTTCGCCGGCGATGCGGCGGCTGTCGCTCAGTTTCGCGAATATTTGCAGTCGAATAAGGCCCCTGGCGAGCGCCTGCGAGAGGTCGATGAATCGAGCCGTCAACTGAATTCGGCCATCGATCGGGCCAGCCGCTTTCTCAATCTAGCCAGTCTCGCCTCGGTGCTGCTGGCCGCGGTGGCCGTGGCCATGGGCGCGCGACGTTATGCATCTCGCCACATAGATACGGTGGCATTGATGAAGTGCATGGGAGCCTCGCAAGGCTTCGTCCTCTGCATATCAATCATAGAGTTGGCGCTGCTGGCGGTGTTGGCGGTCGCCGTCGGTGCAATGCTTGGATATCTCGCCCAGGCAGGACTGGCCTGGCTGCTGCGGGGCCTGATTCGCACGGACCTTCCGGCCGCCTCATTGGCGCCGCTGCCGATCGCACTGGTGACCGTCTTGGCCATGCTCATCGGTTTTGCATTGCCGCCCCTGCTGCAATTGAAGAGCACGCCCCCGGCGCGCGTGCTTCGCAAAAGCGTGAGCGCGCCCCCGCTGCGTTACGGCGCGAGCTATGTGCTGGCCCTCGGCGCCCTGTTCGCCATCCTGTGGAGTTTGGTGCGCGATACCGAGCTGGTGCTGGCGGTCCTCGCCGGCGTGCTCGGCGTCGGCGTCGTCCTGACGCTCGCCGGCTTCGGGTTGGTCCGGCTCACGGGCAAACTGCGCGGCGGGGTGGGAGTGGCCTGGCGTTACGGTCTGGCGAATGTTTCGCGACGCGGTTCCGGCAGTGTGGTGCAAATCGTCGCCTTCGGCCTCGGCTTGATGGTGCTGCTGTTGCTGGCGGTGGTGCGCAGCGATTTGCTCGCGGATTGGCGCCATAGCCTGCCGACTGATGCGCCCAACAATTTCATGATCAATATTCGGCCGGAAGAACGGCAATCGTTACAGGAATTTTTGAAATCGCATGGGCTGGGTAACCCGCACATGTTTCCCATGGTGCGCGCGCGTATGACTGCGATCAATTCTCGCCCGAGCGAGACGCTCAAAATTCCAGGGGACTCGGGCCGCGGATTTTTGCAGCGGGAGCAGAATCTCACCTGGTCGGCCGATCTGATGGACGACAACCAATTGATCGCGGGACGCTGGTGGACTGCGGCGGATGCCGGTAAGCCGTTGGTATCCGTATCTTCCGAATATCAGGAAGCGCTGCAGCTCAAGGTGGGAGACAAGCTCAGTTTCGATGTTGCCGGTGAGCCTTTGACGGTGCAAGTCGCCAGCATCCGCAAGATACGCTGGGATAGTTTTCGGCCGAACTTTTTTCTGGTGTTTCCACCGGGTCTGCTGGACGGGGCCGCAGGCACTTACATGACCAGCGTGTTCTTGACGCCCGCGCAGCGCCCAGCCTTGGCCGATCTCGTGCGTCAGTTTCCAACGATTTCGGTATTCGACGTCGATGCCATTCTAAAACAAATCCGCGACATCATGGATCGAGCCTCTCTCGCGGTGCAGTATGTGTTTCTGTTTACTCTGATGGCGGGCGTCGTCGTGCTGCTGGCGGCGGTGCAATCCACCCGCGATGAGCGGCGATACGAAAGTGCCATGCTGCGTACCCTGGGGGCGAGCCGCGTCACGGTACTGCAGGGTGTGGCCGCAGAATTTTCCGCGCTGGGCTTTCTCTCGGGTACTTTGGCGGCTTTCGGCGCCACCGGTATCGGGTGGGTGGTGTCGCGCCGGCTATTTTCGCTGCCGTACACGCTGGATCCGTGGGTATGGGTGGTGGGTTTGGTCTGCGGCACGGTGCTGGTCGGATTGAGCGGAACGCTGGCGACACGTCGAGTGGTCAATACACCCCCCATCGTGACACTGCGCGACGAATAGGCAACCAAGACGTGCTCTCAGCGAACCTCGAGGATCAGCCAACCCACCTCGACGGGACTGCCGCGGAATAGTATGGCCTCGATCCGAACATTGTAGATGCCGGCTGATAGCCCGGTGGAATTGAGCGTCACGCGTAATTCGCCGTTCGAATCCTTCAGCACATTATTCAATACCAGGGCGCGTCCCTGATCCTTCTTGTCAACGAAAACGCGAAACTGAGACGAGTTGTTCGTGTAGCCCAGATCGATATGCACGTCCATGAGTTGGGGGGCGGCGCGGCTGACGACGACGCGAGCGCGGTCGATGCCGGCCCTTCGATCGGGAGCCACTCGAACGCTGGTTTCTACCGCCGGTTGCACCAACGATCCGCGCGCCATCAAGGCCTGCGTGTCCTGCAGTTGACTGCGCAACACTTGGTGCTTGCCGAAGAGTACCCAAAACGCCACCAGACTCAGAAAGGCCACCACGCCGAGGCCGATGGGCACGTACCTGCTTTTCCACCAGGGCGGTTTCGGTTCACCCAGGTCTTGCGGCTGGCCGGCGGCTTCGAGCAACTTGATGCTGGCGAGTGCGCGCTCGGACAGCCTGAGTTGGTCGAGGTAATCCGGATGCGCGCGGCACCATTGCTCCAGGTCGCGCGCACCCTTGAAGGGGAGCTTGTTCTGCAGATAGAGTTCGACCAGCTTGTGATCTTCGATGAACTTGCGATCGAAGCGCGGCGAGGGCGTCTGGGCATTTCCTTGCGAAGCAGTGCGGGCGTTCATTTCCGAAGCGTTCCTTTGGACACTCATTTTGCCGTGTCCGGCCCCGCCAATATGTGAAATGATCGGCAAATGATGGGCTCCGGCGTTGCTCTGGGGTGGCGGGCCGCGCGGGGCATCACGATTTTCGCAGCTATGCCAGCGGGTGCGCCGCCGCGGGCAAGAGGCGGCCACTGTCGAGTGCCGCGAACACCGTTTCGCGCTGCGGCGGCGTGAGCCGCCCCCAGTCGATCTTCGGCCCGGCATCCATCCGCAGACCCACGTCGTCGATGTAGCGAGTGACGCCGGGCCTGGAACGCCAACGTTCCGGCAATTCGCGAGTGCTTCCGCGGCGTATGAGGTCGACGATAGCCTGAATGACCCGCGAATTATTCGCGAGGTCGGCATGCGATTCATCCACAAAATAAGTTTTCAATTTCGGCAGCTTCGCGAGCGCCAGGGGCACCGTGCCGTCGCCGTTCCTGTTCATCGCATATTCAAAGCCGCCGGCCGTACGGCGTAAACCCACTATGGTTTCCTGATTGACTCCGACGACGTGAATCATGCGCGGATCCACCGGCGCCAACTCGGCCCGCACCGTGGCTGCGGCCGCCAGCAACGTGGGGTCGGGAGTCGGGCCGTCGTTCGGCCAGGAGGCGGGATCAAACAGGTTCATGCCACCCACCCGCTGCGGCGCCGGCAACATGTGATACAGCCCGGGAAAGGTGCGGAACACTTTCTCCGTCAAATACTCAGGTGAGTGCTTGCGATCGAGCGTCGACATCCTGCGCACGAATGGGTAGGTGCCGCGCAGTGCCTGTACGGACGCGAAAGAACCTAGATTCGGCGCACCCAGCATTACCAGCCTGCGCACCAAGCGCCTTGGTAAACCACGTACCGCCATGCGTGCCACTAGCGCGCCCATGCTATGGGCGACCAGGATCACCGGCCGGCGATCGGCCGCGATCTTTGCCGCAAGCTGCGCGCCGAGTTGGTCGAGCCCCGTCCGCCAGTCATAGGCATGGAAGGCCACGTCGAATCCTGCAATTTGCAGCGTCAGCTTCAAGCGCGCGTATGAGAACAGCAGCACTCCCATGGGTTTGAACGCGACCTCCGAGGGCAGGCTCAATGCGGTCAATCGGCCGGCGGCGATCTGCAGCGGATCGATCCAGAGTACTTCGGCGGCCCGGCCGAGTTTGGATCCCATGATCCCGGGCAGAATGAGAACGCGGGTGCCGCGTGATTTCTTGATCCGGGACTTCTTGGCCCGTTTGGCAGCGGCCGCAAGGTCCGACAGTTCCGCATACGCGGGAGCCCCAAAGTATTCTCGCAGGCTGGCGCCGCGCCGTCCGTCGGCCAGAGCATCGAGCACCTCGGCATCGGCCGCGTGGAAAGCCCAATCGGCATTCTTGGCGGAACGCAGCGCGCGGTTGCGGCGGACTGATCGCCGGCGTTTAGCCATGCCGCATCACCCGCTCGACAACCTCGCTCACCGCAGCAACGGCGGCCGCACGAGTACTGGATTTGCGCCACACGGCGCCCACGGTACGTGACGGCGCCGGCTTGGCGAATTGCCGGACGGTGAGGCCGCGCTGAGATCCGAACGGCGACTCGACGGCCAGTTCAGGCAGCAATGTGATGCCGAGTCCGGCGACCACCATCTGCCGCAGGGTCTCGAGACTGGTTGCGCGAAAGTCCTCCGCCTCGTGCACGTCGACCCGGCTGCAGACTTCCAAGGCTTGATCCCGCAGGCAATGCCCGTCCTCCAGCAGCAACAAAGTGTGCCCCTTCAAATCCTGGACCTTGATCGCTGATTTAGAGGTCAAAGGGTGATTATTGGGAAGCGCAACCGTGAATTGCTCTTCGTAAAGCACGCGAGCTTCCATACCGTCTTGCAGAATAGGCAACGCCAGAATCCCCAAGTCGATTTCGCCTTCGCGCAGTTTCTTCAGCAAGGGCTCCGTTTGGTGTTCATACAACATGAGACTCAAATTCGGCAACGTCTTGCGCATTTTCGGCATGATACGCGGCAACAAATACGGACCAATGGTCGGAATCAGCCCCACCTTGAGTTTGCCGGCGAACGGATCCGTATTGTTGCGCGCTAGCGCGATGATCTCCGCGCTTTCATCGAGCATTCGCCGGGCGCGAACCACCACCTGTTTGCCTACTTCTGTGAGCTGCACGTTCTTGGGCTGGCGTTCGACCAATTTCACGCCCAAGTAATCTTCGAGCTTTCTGAGCTGGGCGGAGAGGGTGGGTTGGCTGACGAAGGTGCGTTCGGCCGCCTTGCCGAAATGGCCCGTGTCCGCCAGCGCCACCAGATATTTTAAGTCCTTGAGGTTCATTTTTTGCAGCCCGATGGGCATTGAACGCGATAGACGTAGTCTATCAAAACTATCATTATTATCAATATCTATAATGATCACACGGCTGCTATCATTGCTCCCTGGTTCAAAAACTGCTCAAGGAAAGTTCATGTCACTGATCAATACAGATATCAAACCCTTCAAGGCAACGGCCTATCACAACGGCAAATTCGTACCGGTGACGAACGACACCCTCAAAGGCAAGTGGTCCGTCGTGGTGTTCTATCCCGCCGATTTCACCTTCGTCTGCCCGACCGAACTCGGCGACCTCGCGGACAACTACGCGGAATTCAGCAAGCTCGGCGTCGAAGTCTACGGCGTGTCCACCGACACGCATTTCGCGCACAAGGCCTGGCACGACACCTCCGATACCATCAAGAAAGTGCAGTATCCGCTGATCGGCGATCCGACGGCGGCGCTCGCGCGTAATTTCGAGGTCCTGATCGAAGAAGAAGGGCTGGCGCTGCGCGGCACCTTCGTGATTGATCCTGCCGGCAAGATCAAGATCATGGAAGTGCACGACAATGGAATCGGCCGCGATGCCAAAGAACTCCTGCGCAAAGTGAAGGCGGCGCAGTATGTCGCCTCGCACCCCGGCGAGGTATGCCCTGCGAAGTGGACGCCGGGCGCCGACACTCTGAAGCCCTCCTTGGACTTGGTCGGAAAGATTTGATGGATCGATAGGCGTTTACGCCCGGCGGCGGACGCACTCCGGGGCAGGTGCTGCGGAGGGCGTCTTCCTCCAATGAAGGTAAAACGGACGACAGCATGCTCGATACTAATTTGAAGGCGCAATTGCAAGGTTACCTGGAGCGAATCTCGCAGCCGGTAGAAATCGTCGCGTCGCTCGACGAGAGCGACAAGTCGCGTGAAATGCTCGAGTTACTGAGGGACATCGAATCGGTGTCCGGCCTGGTCAAGGTCGATCCGCGGCGCGATGAAGCGCAAATCAAGCCGTCTTTCGCATTGCGGCGCCCGGGAGCCGAGCCGCACGTGCGCTTCGCCGGCGTGCCGATGGGCCATGAATTCACCTCACTCGTGCTTGCGCTTTTGCAAGCCGGCGGCTATCCGCCGAAGATCGATGAGGCGGTCATGGAGCAAATTCGCGATCTCGATGGCGAGTTCAACTTCGAGACCTTCGTTTCACTCACCTGCCAGAGTTGCCCCGACGTCGTTCAGGCCTTGAATGTCATGGCGTCGCTGAATCCGAAAATACGCCACACGATGATCGATGGCGCAGTGTTTCAGGACGAAGTCGAAAAGCGTCAGGTAATGGCGGTGCCGGCCGTCTTTTTGAATGGTCAGCCCTTTGCGCAGGGTCGAATGGAACTCGAGGAAATCGTTGCCAAAATAGATTCCGGATCGGCGGCGCGCGCTGCGGTGCGCTTGAATTCCAAGGCGCCTTTCGATGTCCTGGTCGTCGGGGGCGGTCCGGCGGGCGCTGCGGCGGCAATCTACGCCGCACGCAAAGGCATTCGGACAGGCATTGCGGCCGAGCGTCTCGGCGGACAGCTGCTCGACACCGTGGGAATCGAAAATTTCATTTCTGTAAAGGAAACGGCGGGCCACAAGCTGGCGAGCGGACTGGAGCAGCATATAGCCACCTACGATGTGGACGTGATGAATCTGCAGCGCGCGGAGGCTTTGATTCCGGGCGATATGATCGAAATAAAACTGCGCAACGGCGCGGCGCTGCGTGCAAGGTCCGTAATCATCGCCACCGGTGCCCGTTGGCGCGAGATCAACGTTCCCGGCGAGCGGGAATATCGCAATCGCGGGGTCGCCTATTGCCCGCACTGCGATGGGCCCCTGTTCAAGGGTAAGCGCGTGGCCGTCGTCGGCGGCGGCAATTCGGGTGTGGAAGCGGCGATCGATCTCGCGGGGCTGGTCAGCCATGTCACGTTGATCGAATACGACGCACAACTGCGCGCCGACGCGGTGTTGATCCGCAAGCTGCAAAGCCTTGCCAATATCACCGTCATCACCGGTGCGCAGACCATGGAGGTCAAAGGCGACGGCGAGCGAGTGATTGGACTGCTGTACAAGGATCGCCAGAGCGGCACACTCAACAGCGTCGATCTGGCCGGTGTGTTCGTGCAGATCGGGCTGGTACCGAACACCGATTGGCTGAAGGGCACCGTCAAGCTGTCGCCACGCGGTGAAGTCGAGGTCGACGCGCGGGGCCAGACGTCCGTGCCCGGCGTTTTCGCGGCCGGCGATTGTACGGTCGTTCCTTACAAGCAGATTGTCATTGCCGTAGGCGAAGGCGCCAAGGCTTCGTTGAGCGCCTTCGATCACCTGATTCGCTCGCCGCTGTCCGCTGCCGCATAAGCGCACAAAGGGCGGCTCAAGTCCCTAACATGCCACCCCCTGCCACTGCTCATCGGTTGTCCTGCGGCGTGGTGTTGGTGAACGTGACCCACCGGAAATTGAAGTTCCTGTTGTTGCGAGCCTATCGCAATTGGGATTTTCCCAAAGGTTTGGTCGAGGCAGGCGAGGCCCCCATAGACGCGGCCTTACGCGAAGTGCGAGAAGAAACGACTCTGGACGATCTGTCGTTCGATTGGGGTCTGCCGTTCATGGATACCGGACCCTACAATAAGGGCAAGATTTCCCGGTATTACATCGCGCGCAGCAACAACACCCACATTCACCTACCTATCAACCCGGAACTGGGACGAGCTGAGCACAATGAGGCTCGGTGGTTTACATTCGAGCAGACCTTGGCCTTGGTATCGCCTCGGCTGCAGCCGGTGGTTCAGTGGGCGCATGCCATCATCAATCACCAGCCGCCGCCGAGCTAAAGCGCGATCAACGCTAGCCGTCCCGCCACGACCTAAATAATAAACAGAATCAATATCTTAAGGATAAGGATGGCCTAGAGGGGTATGCCGCCGCGAAGCTCAAGCCAAGGAGTGGAAGACTTTTTGCACATCGTCCTCTTGTTCGAGCTTGTCGATCAAGGTTAAAACCTCTGCCGCCTGACTTTCGGGCAACTCTACCGGCACCGAACAAATGTACTCATGCTCCGCAGCCACAGGAACGAGGTGGCGACCCTCCAGCGCTTCCTGAAGTTTACCGAAATCATTGAAGGCGCCGCGGATGACCAATTGCGGTTCTCCCTTATCCCCGGTGCTCTCGCCCATCTCTTCGAGACCGTAGTCTATGAGGTCGAGCTCCAGTTCGTCCGGATCTTTCACACTTGCGGGATCTAAGCGAAAGACGCCCATTTTCTTGAACAAGAAGCCAACGCTGCCCGTCGAGCCCAGGTTGCCGGCGCCTTTGGTGAAGATGTTGCGCAAACTAGCTACCGTGCGGGTGGAATTGTCGGTGGCTGTTTCGACGAGCAGCGCAACCCCGTGCGGCGCATATCCCTCGTAGATGATTTCTTGATAATTTGCGGCCTCGGCCCCCGAGGCCCGCCGAATGGCCGCGTCGGTCTTGTCCTTCGGCATGTTGACGGCGCGGGCATTTTGCAGCACCCGCCGCAATGTGGGATTCGACGCGGGATCGGGGCCGCCCGAATGCACGGCAATGGCGATATCTTTGGCAACGCGCGTGAACTGCTTGGCCATGCGGTTCCAGCGCGCAAACATTGCATGCTTTCTGACTTCGAATATACGTCCCATGGCGCGCATGGTAGCAATACCCGGCTAAACCGCTAGACTTGCCGCTACTTCCCTAAGGCGATTCCTATGAGTGCAGTTCCAGAGGACCAAAGTCCGAGCGCGATGAGCTTCCGTGATCTTGCGCTATCGGAGCCTGTGCTGCGTGCGTTGACCGACGTTGGCTACGAGTCTCCCTCCCCGATTCAGGCGGCGACCATTCCGGTGCTGCTGTCGGGGGCCGATATGCTGGGGCAAGCCCAGACGGGCACCGGTAAAACTGCCGCCTTCGCGTTGCCGGCATTGACGCGCATTGATCTTTCCAAGCACGAACCGCAGGTCTTGGTATTGGTGCCCACCCGCGAACTTGCGTTGCAAGTCGCCGAAGCGTTCTTGAAGTACGCCGCGCATCTTAAGGGCTTTCACGTACTGCCTATCTACGGTGGCCAAAGCTATCAACCGCAACTCAATGCCCTGCGGCGCGGCGTGCACGTGGTAGTGGGAACGCCCGGCCGTGTGATCGATCACATGAACCGGGGAACCCTGAAACTAGCCGATTTGACCATGCTCGTTCTCGACGAAGCCGACGAAATGCTGCGCATGGGTTTCGTCGATGCCGTGGAAAGCATCCTCGAACAGACGCCGCCGCGGCGCCAAGTGGCGCTGTTCTCGGCCACCATTCCCGCTCCTATCCGCCGCATTGCCTCGAAGCATTTGCGCTCGCCTGTCGAAGTCACGATCAAGAGCAAGACCAGCACGGCGGCCAACATTCGGCAGCGCTATTGGCTCGTCAGCGGCATGCACAAGCTCGACGCGCTGACCCGAATACTGGAGGCGGAGCCCTTTGACGGCATGCTGATATTCACTCGCACCAAACAAGCCACGGTGGAACTTGCCGAAAAACTCGAGGCGCGCGGATTTGCCGCCGCACCTCTCAACGGAGACATTCCACAGCCGCAGCGTGAGCGCACAGTGGCACGGCTGAAAGCGGGTCAAATCGACATCGTGGTCGCGACCGATGTGGCTGCTCGCGGCTTGGATGTCGAGCGCATCGGCTACGTCGTCAACTACGACGTGCCCTACGACACCGAGTCGTATGTGCATCGCATCGGCCGGACCGGGCGGGCGGGACGTAAGGGTGAGGCAATCCTGTTCATTGCCCCCCGCGAGCGCAATATGCTGCGCGCCATCGAGCGCGCCACACGGCAGATCATCGAGCCGATGAACCTGCCTACGGTCGACACGGTCAATGCGCTGCGAATCGGTAAATTCAAACAGCGGCTTACAGAAACCATCGCGAAAGGGGAGGCGACTCCCCTGCGCTCAGTGGTGGAGCAATTGGAAGCCGAAACCGGGCTACCGCTCATCGACATCGCCGCGGCGCTGGCGAGCATGTCGCAGGGCTCTACGCCATTGCTGCTGCCGGCCAAAGCCGAACGGCCGACCGAGACCTTCGCACCGGGCGATCGGTCTCGCGACCCGCGCGACGGGAATGGCAGTCGCAACTCGCGGGATGCGCGACCCGCGAGCCCGGGGCCTCGCGATAGCACCTCCCAGCGAGAGCGTGAGCCGGCGGCGGCTGAGCGATCACGGCCGTCCGAAAGAGCGGCAGCGCCCAGGGCGGCGTCCGGCGCCGAGACGCTACCTGACCGGAAAACCCGGTCCCGGCCAACCGGCAGTCAAATGGAAACTTATCGCATCGAAGTTGGGTCAGTACATGGAATCAAGCCGGGCAATATCGTCGGCGCGATAGCGAACGAGGCGAAAATCGAAGGCGTCCACATCGGCCGAGTTGACATACGGGAAGACCACTGTTTCGTCGATTTGCCCGAAGGCATGCCGAAGCAGATATTCAAGGAACTGCAGAAGGTGCGAGTAGCGGGTCGAGAACTCCGTATAAGCCGGGTCAGCGAAAAATCGCCGAAACCGCCCCGCGATTCGACAGGCCGGCATACAGAGCGGAAAATGCTCAAAGTTCGTCGCGCGAAGAATTGAGTGCAATTTTTGTTGATCAACACTTAAGGAGTGATAGTCATGGGCAAAGGCATGGACCGAAAGAAGGAAGACAAGAAAAAACCGAGTAAGACGCTGGAAGAAAAGCGCGCGGCGAAAAAAGAAAAAAAAGCAGCCCGAGGCTAGCGCCGCCCCAAGGTTAGGCGCCGGCCCGAGAGTAGCGCAGCCCCGAGGCTCGGACCGGACCATCGAGCGGCGTCCCCGCCGGCGAGAATCCCTGATTGGCGGCCATCTCGTCGCGGCAGCCTTGTCTTGGGCCCGCGGGCCGCCAGGCGCTGAGAGGATTGGGTGCACCACAGGTTAGAATCGCCGATAGACATGAAAGTCCCCGCCGTCAAGTCGCTGATCACAGCCAACGTGCTGGTGTTCGTCCTGCAGAGCCTGTCAAGCGGCGCGGTCGATGCATTATTCGCGCTATGGCCGCTGCAAGCCATCGATGGCCAAGTGTATTTCCACTTCTGGCAGATCGTTACCTACGCTTTCCTGCATAGTGTCGGCAACATTACGCACCTGCTGTTCAACATGCTGGCACTGTGGATGTTCGGCACTGAAGTCGAACGCCATGTGGGGCCGCGGCGCTTGCTGGAGTGCTACTTCGCGTCGGTAGTGACGGCCGCGCTCAGCCAACTCTTCGTGCCAGTGCTGTTCGGCGCTCCGCCCGCACCGACTCTCGGCGCCTCGGGCGGCGTCTTCGGGTTACTGCTTGCGTACGCGTTTCTTTTTCCGAAGCGCAGAGTCATACCGCTGATTCCACCGATTCCGATGCCGGCGTGGCTGTTCGCAGCCCTGTACGCCGGCATAGAGCTGTTCCTTGGCGTGACGGGCAATCTAGTGGGAATCGCCCACTTCGCTCATTTGGGCGGCATGGTTGGCAGCGCACTGGTCATCATGCAGTGGCGGCGCGCACCCGCCGGGGTTTGAACCCGAGGCTATCTCCATGTATGTACGCATGCTGAAGAGGACCGTCTTGTTGTCGTTACTGCTTGGCCTCGGCGGCGCGGCTCATGCGGAGTGGGTGAACCGCATCACCGACGGCATCATGGGTACCCGGATCACGGTTGAATTGTGGTCGGACGACAAAGACAAGGCGCAGCAGGGAATCGATGCGGTGCTCGACGAGATGCGCCATATCGATGATTCGATGAGCACATACAAGCCCACCAGCGAGGTATCGCAGGTCAACGCCAACGCGGCTGCCGGCCCCATGCGCATCAGCAAGGAGTTGTTCGACCTGCTGACATCCGCCAAAGAATATTCCGTCCTTACCGCCGGCGCTTTCGACATCACCTATGCCAGCGTGGGTTACATGTACGACTTTCGCAAACATGTTCACCCGGATGAGCAGCAAATCGACAAGGCGCTTCCGGCGGTCGATTTTCGGCATGTACTTCTCGACGCGAAGAATCATACCGTGCAGTTTTCGCAAAAAGGCGTTCGCATCGATCTCGGAGGCATCGCCAAGGGATATTCAGTGGATCGAGGCATCGATATATTGAAGTCCAGGGGTTTCGACCGGGCCTATGTTTCTGCCGGCGGCGACAGTCGGATCATCGGCGACCGGTTCGGCAAGCCGTGGATGGTGGGTATTCGCGATCCCCGCAAGGGCGAGGGCAAGGTGATCACGGAGATTCCGCTGACGGACGCGGCCATTTCCACATCAGGCGATTACGAACGATTCTTCGAAGAAGGTGGCGTTCGATATCATCACATCATCGATCCCCACACCGGCCATTCCGCCAGCAAAGTGTTGAGCACCACCATCATCGGACCGTATGCGACGCGCACCGACGGTTTGTCAAAGACGGCTTTCGTTCTTGGGCCGGAAAAAGCCATGGAGATTTATAATCGCATCGAGGACATCGATGCCATCATCGTCAGACTCGACGGCACGGTGATCTATTCGAAAGGGATCGAGCCGGCGAAACGGCATTGAATTCTTCGAATACGCGGACCCCAAGGATCGAACACCTATGTGCGTTAAGCCGGACAAGTAGCATTCAAGCGAGGCTATTATGGGGGCTGTTGTTCAGTTCGATAGGGCTGGGGTTGTTTATTTACGGCAAGAAACAGCGGGCCGTGGTGCCCTTGGTGTGCGGAATGATCCTGATGGTTTTTCCGTATTTCGTGTCCAATACCCTGTTGTTGGTGGGTGTTGGGGCGCTGCTCACGGCAATCCCCTATTTCCTTCGCCTGTGATCGGTCTTTGAAAACCGTCGCTATTTTCGTCGATGTGCAGAATATTTATTACACGACGCGGCAACGCTTCTCGCGCCATTTCGATTACCACGGCTTCTGGGCCGCGGCGACTCGGGGCAGAAAAGTCGTCAAAGCCATTGCATTCGCGATCGATAGAGATAATGGCAAACAAAAGCGATTTCAGAATATTCTGCGCGGCATCGGCTTCGAGGTGAAACTGAAGCCGTTCATTCAGAGGAGCGATGGATCCGCCAAGGGCGATTGGGACGTGGGTATCACCCTGGATGTCCTGGAATACGCAGCGCAGGCGGACGTGGTGGTGCTGGCGTCGGGCGACGGTGATTTTGAGCTTTTGGTACACAGGATTCGCGACAAATACGCGGTCTCGGTCGAGGTATATGCAGTCGCGGACCTGTCCGCAGGGTCCTTGGTGCGCGCCGCGGACAGATTTGTCCCCATCGAGGCTTCGCTCCTATTGGATGGACAAAAATGAGCCCATCGCTGGGAATAAGCGAAGGCCGCCATGAGTCTTAACCTCCATGGATGAGAAGCGCGCCCGATTCGAAGCGGACGTCATGCCACATTTGGATGCCGCGTATCGGTTTGCCCGTTGGCTGGCGCACTCCTCGGGCGACGCGGACGACGTCGTGCAGGACGCGATCCTGCGAGCCTTTCGCGGCTTTGACGCGCTTCGAGGCTCGGACGTGAAGTCGTGGCTGTTGGCGATCGTGAGAAATTGCCATTCGACGGCGGCCAAGCAGCAACAAAGGCGCGCGTTCGTGCCGCTACCGGAGGAAAACGATGCCCGGGACGGCCCAGCCATGACCGCGACGACGCTGGACCCGGAGAGCGCGTCGATTCGTATGGACGAGCAACGTACGCTCAATCGCCTGATCGCCGGACTATCCGAAGAGCACCGCACAGTGTTGATGCTTCGCGAAATAGAAGAGATGGATTATCGCCAGATAGCGTTGGTCACGAATGTACCCATTGGTACTGTTATGTCGCGGTTGGCTCGCTCCCGGGCTGCATTGCGGACGATTTGGCTGAAAGAGAGCGAAGGAGCACCTCGTGCAATGCGCTGAATCCCTGCGCGTGCAAGCGTATTTCGATGCCGAAGTCGACGCGGTGGCCGCCGTCGACATCGAGCGGCACATCGAGCATTGCGCCGACTGTCGGGCGCTGTTCCAAGATCTGGAGCGCGTGCGCACCGTCCTGCGTCGAGATTCCTCCTATGTGCGTGCTCCTTCGGCCCTGAAAGCCCAGATCTTGCGCGGGCTCCAAGAGATGGGCGCGCCTGGAGAGAAGGCCGCAGCGGGCGCAGGTCCGGCGAGTCCGCGACGGCCCGCGCCCGTGTCCTTTTGGCCCCGAGCTTTTTGGGCAGGCGCCATTAGCGGCGTCGGCGGCACCGCGCTGGCAGCGGGGTTGGCATTCCTGCTGTTGCGTCCTACTCTCCCTGATCCCTTGGTCGAGGAGTTGGTGAATGCCCATGTACGCTCACTGATGCCCACACATCTCATCGATGTGATATCCACGGACAGGCACACCGTAAAACCGTGGTTTGCCGGTCATGCGGACGTGTCGCCGGTGGTGGCCGATTTCGAGCCGCAAGGCTATCGCCTGGTGGGTGGACGCGCGGACTATCTCAATCATCAACGCTCAGCCGTGGTGGTGTATCAACATGGTTCGCATGTCGTCAACGTATTCAGTTGGGCCGGGAATGGCCGGGCGCTGCCTAGCGATGTCACTCGCAATGGCTATCATTTCGCTTTCTGGAAGACGGGAAATATCGATTACTGCGCCGTCGCCGATACCTCACGAGACGAGTTGACGAGGCTGGTCCTTCTGCTGCAGGAATTGGGCAATCGCGAAGGCCGCGATTAGCCCCCCTCAATATTTCGATGAAATAAATCAGCCGCATCCGAAGTCTCCTCCTGTGAATTCAACTTCCAGTAGACCAACGTGTCGGATGACCAATCGCTTCTTTCGCGCCGCAGCGCACTTAAATGCATGGCCTATGGCGGGGATTGGCGAAGTTCAATCGCGAAAGTTATTGAACTGCAACGGCACTCCCACCTCCGCCTTGCGCAAAAAGGCGATGGCCTCCTGTAAGTCGTCGCGTTTTTTCCCGATGATGCGGACTTTGTCGCCCTGGATTTGCGCCTGTACCTTGAGCTTGGAGTCCTTGATCAGTCGCGAGACCTTCTTGCCGGTTTCAGCGTCGATGCCGTGCTTCAAAATCGCCAGCTGCTTGGCTCTGGCCAAGTTAACCTCAGGATCCTTGACGTCGAGACAGGCCACGTCGATGCCGCGCTTGGCGATTCTGAGCTTGAGAATGTCCAACATCTGTTTGAGCTGAAAGTCGGCCGGCGCGATCATGGTCACCGTGGTCTCTTCCAGCTCGAAAGTGGCGTCAGTGCCTTTGAAATCGAAACGTTGTCCCAGCTCACGGATGGCTTGATCCACAGCGTTGGTCAATTCATGAGTATCTATCTCGGATACGACGTCGAAAGAGGGCATTCAAGACTCCAGAAGCAACTGATCAAGGGTGATTTACTTAACGATACCCGCGTGCCTGCAAAGTGAATAGCTTCGCATAACGGCCATCGGCGGCCATGAGCGATTCATGACTGCCGCGCTCGACGATGCGCCCCTCTTCCAACACCAGTATCTGATCGGTCATGCGTACCGTGGAGAAGCGATGCGAAATGACGATGGCGATGCGGCGGCGGGTCAGTTCGCGGAAGTGTTCGAAGACCTGCGCTTCGGCGCCCGCATCGATAGCCGAGGTGGGCTCATCCAGCACCAAAATGTCCGCTTCATTGCGCATGAACGCGCGCGCCAAGGCGACTTTTTGCCATTGTCCTCCGGACAGTTCGCGGCCGTCCTTGAACCACTTGCCGAGCTGCGTGTGGTAGCCCGCAGGCAGCGTATCGACGAATTCCGCAGCCAAGCCCTGAGTGGCGGCACTGCGCCACCGCGCCTCGTCACCGAAGGCGCGCACATCACCCGCGCCGATATTCTCGCCCACCAACATTTGGTATCGCGCAAAGTCCTGGAAAATGACGCCGATTCGCCGGCGCAAAGTACCCTCATCCCATTCGCGTAAATCGAGACCATCCAGCAAGACTCGGCCCCGAGTCGGTTGATAAAGCCGCGTCAGCAACTTGATCAGCGTGGTTTTGCCCGAACCGTTCTGTCCCACCAGAGCCAAGCTCTCGCCCGGCCGCACATGCAGATCGATCCCGGACAGGGCGGCGATGGCCGTGCCCGGATAGACGAACTCGACGTCTTCGAAGCGAATGCCGTCGCCGGGCGACGGTCCCTTTTTCTGGTCGCCGCTGGGGGTGCCGATGGGCTGTTCCAGGTATTCGAAAAGATTGGACAAATAGAGATTGTCTTCGTACAAACCGCTGACCGCCGATAGGGCGGCGCTCACCGCAGTCTGACCTTGGCGAAACAACATCAGATACATGGTCATTTGACCCACAGTCATGGCGCCTAGCACGGTTGCCGCGGCGATCCATGCGTAGCCGCCGTACAAAGCCGCGGTCCCTACTAGCCCCAATCCGAATCCCCAGGTATCGCGGCGCAGAGTCAGGTCGCGATCTTCGCGATACAGACGGGTGAATATTTGCCGATATCGATCCAGCAAGAGCGGGCCCAACTCGAATAATTTGACTTCCTTCGCATTGTCTTCACGCGCCAGCACGGATTCCAAATAGATCTGCATCCGAGATTCCGGAGCGCGCCAACGAAACAGACGAAAGGCTTCGCCCGAAAATTTCGCCTCCGCGAGGAATGCGGGCAGGCCAGCCAAGATCAGCAGCGCGACCGCCCAAGGCGAGAATCGAATGAGCAGTCCGCCGAAGGAAACCAACGAAATCGCATTTTGCAACAGGCCAAATGTGCGCATTACCAGACTCAAGGGACGACTCGAGGCTTCGCGGCGCGCCCGTGTCAGTTTGTCGTAAAACTCTGAATCCTCGAACTGGGTCAAATCCAGCGTCAGGGCTTTTTCCAAAATCATGACGTTGACGCGCTGGCCCAGTTGCGCGCGCAACAGGGACTGAGCAAGGGAAATGCCCCGTTGCGCCATGGAGGTGGCCGCTACCAACAGCGCTTCGAGGGCCACGTACCGCACCACATCGGTAAAGACCGTGGTGCCCACGCGCCGATGCAAATCGGCGGCGTGGATGACGGCATCGACGATTTGCGCACCTACGTATGCCACTCCCGCCGGCAGCACGCCTGCCGCGAGAGTGAGCAAGGCGAGAGTAACGCTGAGGACCTTATTGGTGGTCCAGACCAGCGCAAGGGCGCGGCTACCGTAGGCAAACACGCCGAACAAACCGCGCTGCAAACCGCCGTCGGCTGCCGGCGCGGCTGCGGCGTGCGGGCTTGATCCAAGAGGATGGGATGAACTCAAGGATCTGTCACGTTCATGAACCTGGTTCTCGGTGCGCCGTTGCTGCTGCGGTCTATAATGCGCATATCTTAATAGTCCGGTATGGCGGAGGAGTCGTGAAATTCAAGCCCTTACTCGATCGCTGGAAAAAAGATGCCGCGCCCGCGCGCACCGCCAAGGAATATGCGGTTAGGTTGAATTTGGACGACGCCGCGAGGTTACATGCCCTGTCAGAGCTGTTTCCCGGGCAAACTCTGGAAAGCCTGATCACCGATTTGCTGAGCGCCGGCCTCGACGAGATTGTCGCCGCCATGCCCTACGAACGTGGCCCCAAGGTGATTTCGTCGGATGATCATGGTGATCCTGTTTACGAGGACGTCGGACTAACGCCCCGATTCGCCGAAATCACCCGCAAATTCAAAAAAAACCTAGCCGCAGAGGCCCAGAATTAGAGCTTCGGACCGGCCCCCTTGACGTTGCCCGTTCCGGGCGGCGATACTCCCCCGATGTCAACCGCACGCCTGTTCCGCAGCACTTGGTGGTGGCGCACTCCCTCCTCGAGGAGTGGGTACTGGTCCTTGGCATTTTAGTTTAATTCATCGTTTCCCAGAACCCATCTCCGCATCAAATCGGTGATGGGTTTTTTATTGTCCGCGAGATTTGCAGGTTTGATACATGAAGGCACCTTTTGACATCGCAGCCGACCTCGATACACCGGTGTCGGCCTACCTGAAGCTGGCGCCTTTTCAGCCCCGATTCCTGTTGGAAAGCGTCGAAGGGGGAGAGCGCTTGGCGCGTTATTCCTTCATCGGTTTCGGCGATTGTCTGGAGGTACGGCTGGACGCGGCGGGCCTGACTATCGGCGGCCTGCATACGCCGCGTCCTCGATCAAAATCTGAGTTTTTGATTGCGCTGCGCGGCGCCCTGAAGCTTGCACCTCGGCCAAAGCCGGAGGTACCGGGCGTGCCGTTGCTCGGCGGTTTGGTGGGCTACACGGCCTATGATGCCGTTCGTTACTTCGAACGCGTGCCGGGTCGCAGCCTCGATGATACCGTGACTCCGCACGCACACTACGTGGCGCCGCGCTCCTTGTTGGTATTTGATCATCTTACTCGCAGCGTGGCGCTTTTGCATGACGGCACCGAAGCCGAACGGCAGAGTTTGCGCCGCGAAATCATCACGGCGTTGCGCGGCGCAGTGCCGGTGATTTTGGCGCCTGGGCGCTTTGCGCCGGCCACCCCGTCGCTGACCGAAAAGGCGCACGCGGCGTGCGTGCGCCGTGCCCAGGACTACATTGCTTCCGGCGACGTGTATCAGTTGGTGCTGGCGTCGCGCTTCGAGGGTCTGCATGCGCTCCCTCCATTCGAAGTGTACCGGGCGCTGCGACTGCTCAATCCCTCGCCGTATATGTATTTTTGCGAACTCGGTGACATCACCGTGGTGGGTTCTTCGCCGGAAGCGCTGGTGAAGTGCCATGGCGGCCATGCGCAGTTGCGGCCGATCGCGGGCTCCAGACCGCGCGGCGCCGACGCGGCGCGCGACCTGGCATTGGAAGCAGAGTTGCTCGCGGATCCGAAAGAAAATGCCGAACACGTCATGCTGGTCGATTTGGCGCGCAACGACCTAGGCCGTGTGGCGACGGCGGGCTCGGTACGAGTCGATCCCTATCGAGTGATCGAGCGCTACAGCCACATCATGCACATCGTCAGCGGCGTCAACGGTCAATTGGCGCCGGGCAGGGATGCCTTCGATCTGTTCGCCGCGACTTTTCCCGCCGGTACTTTGGTGGGCGCGCCGAAGGTGCGCGCGATGGAGATCATCGATGAACTCGAACCGGTAGGCCGCCAGTTGTACGGCGGCACGGTAGGTTACTTCGGCAGGCATGGCGACATGGATCAAGCGATCACGATCCGTACCTTGGTGTTTCGCGGGGACTCCTACAGTTACCAGGCCGGAGGCGGCATTGTCGCCGACAGTTCGCCGCAAGGCGAATATGAGGAGTTAATGGCGAAGAGTGCGGTTCTGCGGCGCGCGCTCGAGTTAGCGGCGGAGGGCCTCTGACATGCGGCCCCAGATATTGCTGATCGACAATTACGATTCCTTCACCTACAACTTGGTGCAAGCGTTTCTGGTGCTCGGCGCCGAGGTCGACGTGCACCGCAACGATGCCATCACCGTCGAGGAGGCGTTGGCGCAAAATCATACGCATCTAGTCATCTCGCCGGGCCCGGGAACTCCGCGGGACGCGGGCGTGTCCATGCGCATGATCCAGGCTTTTACCGGACGCCTGCCGATTCTAGGAGTCTGCCTTGGTCATCAGTCTTTGGTCGAAGTGTTCGGCGGCCAAGTGGTGCGCGCGGCGCGCTTGATGCACGGCAAGGTTTCGCCGGTGCTGCACGATGGCAAGGGGGTATTCGCCGGCCTTCCCCAGGAATTCGCCGCGGCCCGATATCATTCGTTGATTGCCGCGCCGGACGGCATTCCCGCGGGACTCGAAGTGACTGCAAGAACGGCCGAAGGCGAGATCATGGGCGTGCGACATCGGTCGCTGCCCATCGAAGGCGTGCAATTCCACCCTGAAAGTGTCTTGACCCCGCACGGCCCGGCCCTCATGGGCAATTTTCTAAAGACCGGACATGAATAGCGCGCGCCATACTTTGGATCATCTCGTGCAGGGCGGCGATCTCAGTGAAGCTCAAGCGGCGGAGCTGCTGAGATTGTTGACCACGCCGGATGTCGCGCCGGGCATGGCTGGTGCGTTATTGGCTGCTTTGCGCACCAAGGGCGTTACGGCCGCTGAGGTGCGCGGCTTTGCGGCAGCCATGAGCGCCTTGGCGCGCAAGCCCGCGTTGCCGACCGGCCTCGATGCCATCGATATCGTCGGCACCGGCGGCGACGCCTCGGGAAGTTTGAATCTATCGACGGGCGCGGCGCTGCTGGCGGCCGCATGCGGGTTGCCCGTGGTCAAGCACGGCAACCGCTCCATCTCCAGCCGCAGCGGGAGCGCTGATTTGCTCGAAGCGCTGGGTTTCACTCTGCCTCTGGATGAGCACCAGGCGGCGCGCTGTTTCGCGGCCACAGGTTTCACATTTTTATTCGCACCGTATTTTCATCCGGCCATGAAAGCGCTCGCACCGATCCGTGCGGCTCTGGGCATTCGCACCGTGTTCAATCTGCTGGGTCCGTTGACCAATCCGGCGAGCCCGCGCTTTCGGCTGATCGGTGCCTACGACGCGGCGGCTGCGGAGTTGATGGCGGGTACCCTGGCAGGCATGGACATCGAACGTGCTTGGGTGGTGCATGGCGCTGCAGGTTGGGATGAGGCAACGCCCATCGGTCCCTTCCTCGCCCTCGATGTCAGGCGGGGTGAAGTTCGCCGCGAGCACATCGATCCGCGCGACTTCGGCATCGCGGTCTGCGCCCCGGGGGATTTGGCTGGTGGCGATGCCGCCGCCAATCTGCTGGCGTTACTCGCGGTGTTCGAGGGGCATGATTCCGGTCCGCACTTGGATGCCCTGGCGCTGCAGTGCGGCCTGGCCCTGTTCATCGCCGGGCGCGTCGCTTCCATCGGCGGGGGAATCGCCGAGGCGCGAAGCACCGTGGCAAGCGGCAAGGCGCGCCGCTGGCTGCAAGAATTGCGGCAATTCGCCACCAACTCAACGACGGGCGCGCCAAATAACCCGCGGCCGGCTCCGAGCCGGGCGAAGTCATGAGCGGCTTCTTGGACGACATGGCGCGCAGCAGTGCACAGCGGGTTGCGCAGGCCATGCTGCTCGAGTCCACCGGAGCCTTGCAGCGGCGCGCGCGCCAGGCGCCGGCGAACGCGCCATTGCGACTGTCGGGCGACGGCTTCGATGTGATCGCCGAACTTAAATTGCGTTCTCCTGCCGCGGGCCTACTCGGCGATATTTCCCAAGACTGGCTGGGGCGAGTCGCCGACTACGCGCGAGGCGGCGCTGCCGCCGTGTCCGTCCTGACGGAGCCCTCGCGATTCGACGGCTCGCTGCAACACTTGAGCGAGGCGGCGCAAGTGCTCGCACCACTCGGGGTGCCCGCCATGCGCAAGGATTTCCTGGTCGATCCCTACCAGGTTTTGGAGGCGCGCGCCGCCGGCGCCGGCGGCGTATTGGTGATTCTGCGCATGCTGTCGCGATCGCGGGTGGCGGAACTCCTCGATGTTGCCGCGGAACATGGATTGTTCGTCCTGCTGGAGGCATTCGACGGCGCCGACTTGCAAGCAGCCCGAGAGCTGTTGGCCGCCCGGTCGGGCCGCGACGAAGTGGTTTTGATCGGCATCAACAGCCGTGACTTGCAGACCCTCGAAGTGACGCCGGAACGGTTTTCGGCGCTCGCGCCGCAATTGCCTGACGGCTGGCCCGCGGTGGCTGAAAGCGGCGTAGCATCCGCCGGCGACGCGCTGCGCATGAAGCAGCTAGGCTATCGTTTGGCATTGATCGGCACAGCACTCATGACGCACGACAACCCCTCGCAATTGCTGCGGGAAATATTCTTGGCGACGCGGACAGTGCAGATGTAAATGGCTACACTTCGCGCCATGTGGATAAAAATTTGCGGCATCACGACTGCCGATGCAGTCAGCGCGGCAGCGGCCGCCGGCGTCGACGCGATCGGCTTCGTGTTCGCACCGAGTCCGCGGCAAGTAACTCCGGGCCAGGCGGCACAACTGGCTGCACTCGCGGCTCCCGGAATACTGCGCATCGCGGTGGCACAGCACCCATTACAAATGAAGGTCGACGAAATCTGCCGGATACTCAAACCGGACTATTTTCAAACTGATGTGGAAGACTTGCGTGAGCTCAAGATCCCGGCGCACATCAAGGTGTTGCCGGTCGTGCGTTTCGGCCGCAAGACGCCCAATCCCCTGCCGGCACGGATGTTGTTCGAGGGCCCTTCCAGCGGCATCGGTGAGCTGGCGGATTGGGGCCGAGCGTCTGAACTGGCGCGGCAAACGGCATTGATCCTTGCCGGCGGTTTGTCGCCGCAGAACGTCGCCGAAGCGATCCAGGCAGTGCGGCCCTTCGGGGTGGATGTCAGCAGCGGAGTCGAAGAAGTTCCCGGAGTGAAGGATCCGGAAAAAATCCACGAGTTCGTGCGCGCGGCCCGGGCCGCCGCGGCGCGGTTGGAGAATGAATCATGAGTTCATCGCTGCGCGCCGATGTCACGCAAGGCGTCTATCCCGATGCCCGCGGCCGTTACGGTATTTTCGGCGGCCGCTATGTTCCGGAAACGCTGGTGCCGGCTCTCGATCGCTTGCAAGCCGGCGTCGCTCGACATTTGCACAGCGCCGATTTCCAGGCCGAGTTCATCCACGAATTGCAGACCTGGGTGGGCCGTCCGACGGCGCTGTCGCATGCGCCCACATTGAGCAAACGTTGGCAGGCCGAGGTGTGGCTGAAGCGGGAAGACCTCGCGCATACCGGCGCTCACAAAATCAACAATGCAGTGGGGCAGACTTTGCTGGCGAAACGGCTGGGCGCCAGGCGCATCATCGCCGAAACCGGAGCGGGACAGCATGGTGTCGCGAGCGCAGCGGCTGCCGCGCGACTGGGCATGCCCTGCGTGGTCTACATGGGTGCGGTCGACGTGGAACGCCAGGCGCCCAATGTGGGGCGTATGAAGTTGCTGGGCGCCACCGTTGTGCCCGTATCGAGCGGCGATAAAACTCTGCGTGCCGCCATCGACGAAGCCTTGCGCGACTGGGTGTCGGATCCGGACGGCACCTATTATTCCATTGGTTCGGCGGTGGGCCCGCATCCCTACCCCTATCTGGTGCGCGAGCTGCAGTCGGTGATCGGCCGCGAAGCGCGGGCGCAAATATTGCAACAGGCCGGGGGCTTGCCGGATGTGGCCGTCGCCTGCGTGGGCGGCGGCTCGAACGCCATTGGTCTATTTTTTCCTTTCCTGGACGATGCGACGGTGCGCCTGCTCGGCATCGAAGCCGGAGGCCGCGGCCCCGGTCTCGGCGACAATGCCGCTTCCCTCACTACGGGGACTCCCGGTGTTTTGCAAGGCAGCTACACGCTCATATTGCAGGATGCTTTTGGTCAAGTTCGCGAAACGCATTCGGTGTCCGCCGGGCTCGACTATTCCGGAGTGGGACCGGAACACGCCTACTTGATGAAAAGCGGGCGAGTGAGCTATGAGTCGGCGATGGACGACGAGGCCTTGGATGCGCTTGCGGAATGCGCACGGTACGAAGGAATTTTTCCGGCGATTGAAAGCGCACACGCGTTTTTTGGCGCGCGGCGCTATGCAGCCGCGCACTCGGGCGCGCGAATACTCATCGGTTGTTCGGGACGCGGCGACAAAGACATGCCGATCTTGCAGCACAATTTGTTGAAGGATCTCACCCGATGAAAGCGCAGTGGGTCGCGGCACCGCGGGACACCCTATCGGCGGCTATCAAAGCGGCAGTCGCCGAAGGACGGCCCGCGCTGATAGGTTTTCTCACGGCCGGCTTTCCCACCCGCCGCGACTTCAAAAAAAACCTGCGCTCGGTCGCCGCTGTTTGCGATGTGGTGGAAATCGGCGTGCCGTTCAGCGATCCCATGGCAGACGGAACCACGGTCCAGCGGGCAAGCTTCGTCGCGCTTGCCGACGGCGTCACGCTGCCTTGGATTCTCGAGGAACTCGGCTCCTTGCCGCCGGGGGGCAACCCACCCCTCTTATTGATGAGCTATTTGAATCCCCTGCTGAGCTTCGGGCTGCACACGCTGCCCAAAGCCGCCGCGGCGGCGGGAGTGTGCGGATTCATCGTGCCCGATCTGCCCTTCGAGGAAAGCCATGATCTGCAGCAAGCGCTGGATCGCGAAGGCCTGGCATTGATACGAATGGTGACCCCGGTGACGCCCCCGCAACGGCTCGCCATGCTGTGCCAGGAAGCGCAGGGCTTCGTGTATGCCGTGACCATGACGGGCACCACGGGCAAGACTGTCGACGTGCCCGCCGATGTGTTGGATTACATGGACCGGGTCAAACGCTGTTCGACGGTTCCGGTGTGCGCGGGGTTCGGCATTCGGTCCAAGGAGCAAGTGGCGCGCTTCGCACGGCATGTGGACGGCGTCATTGTGGGTTCAGCCTTGGTCGAGAGTTTAGAGCGGGGAGAGGACGTGCAGGTTTTCCTGAAATCCCTGCGCTGAGCACGGTAACTCCGTGAAACGGGTGTTCCGCGCCTCGTAGCTTTCACGCTCGCTGGCCAGTGCGGACCGTGCGCTGCGCGCCGATGCACCGCAGCGTAAGATAAACACTGACACAAAAAAGCGTGAATTCTGAACCGCGCTTCAGCGCCCGCCCCTTGGCTACCTGTTCTGCACAGGTTACAAATCTCCGAGCGTTTCAGTGTAATGATTACACGGAGGCGACCCGAAGGAGAATTGTCATGAATACTGCTAGCTATGATTTCCCCCCAAGTGCGCCGTTAGCTCCCGGAGGGGTGCCATGGGGGGCGTCCGCGGCGATTCAAGAGGTATGGAGACTCATCGAGCGAGTGGGACCTACGGAAGCCAGTGTGTTGCTAACAGGGGAGAGCGGCTCGGGAAAGGAACTTGCCGCCCGATCCATTCACGAATGCAGCGCGCGTCGCAGCGGCCCCTTCATTGCCATCAATTGCGGGGCCATTCCCCGTGGGCTCATCGAGGCCGAACTGTTCGGCTACGAGAAGGGAAGTTTTGCGGGCGAGCTCCCGGCGCATGCCGGTGCGTTCGAACGCGCGCGCGGCGGGACTTTGTTGCTCGACGAGGTCACGGAGATGCCGCTGGACATGCAGACGCGGCTGCTGCGGGTGCTGGAAACACGAAAGTTCTATCGAGTAGGCGCAAGCACGGAATTCACATCGGACGTGCGGGTCATAGCCGCCACCAACCGTTGTCCGCTGCAAGCAGTCAAGAACGGCCAGCTGCGTGAAGATCTTTTGTATCGGTTGGCGGCGTTTCCGGTGGCGTTGCCGGCCTTGCGCAATCGCGGCGATGACGTTGAGCTGCTTGCCGAGCATTTCTTGGCCGAACTCAACGCCCAAGCCCATACCCACAAGCGACTGTCGGCGCTCGCCCGTATGACACTGAAGCAGCATTCCTGGCCCGGCAACGTGCGGGAATTGAAGAATTGCATCGAGCGGGCATTCATTCTCGACGACTCGCTGCTTGAGCTTGCCCCCTTGATTCAAGGCGGTGTTGCGCGAGCGGCGGAGCCCGCCGGCGACCGCGCGCGTTTGGATATTCGCGTCGGGTCACGCATCCACGACATGGAGCGCTCTTTGATCGAAGCTACGCTCGACTATTTTAAGGGAAACAAGCGGCGGGCGGCCGATGCGCTGGGCTGCAGTCTGAAGACGCTGTATAACAAGCTCAATGGATATTCACAAAGCCAAGAGTGCGCAAACGTCTGAGCGTCCCGAAATGGAGATGAAAACGTGTCAAGAGTACTGATCGCGGACGATCATGCGGTGGTTCGGGCGGGTTTTAAACAATTCTTGGAGGCCGATTCGACCATTAAAGCCGTGGGAGAGGCGGCCAGCGGCAACGAGACACTCGACCTGCTGCGCGAGCAAGAGTGGGACCTGGTGCTGCTCGATATTCATATGCCGGATCGCAGCGGCTTGGATATTTTACGGCACATTCAAACGGGTCATCCCAGTGTTCGGGTCCTGGTCATGAGCGGCCTGCCGGAGCAGCAATATGCGGTGAACGTGCTGCGCGCTGGCGCCAGCGGCTACTTGTCGAAGGACAGCGCACCGGAAGAGCTGATGAAAGCAGTTCGCACCGTATTGGCGGGACGTCGTTACGTCAGCGCGGCCCTTGCCGAGATCCTGGTTGCGGACCTCGACGGCGATCCCGACAAGCCCCTGCATGCTCGGCTCTCGACCCGTGAGTTTCAAATTTTTTGTAAGCTGGCGGCCGGGCGCGGCGTTTCGGATATTGCCAATGAGTTGAGCCTCAGTGTAAAAACCGTCAGCACGTATCGCAGCAGAATACTGGAAAAAATGAGTTTCACGGCTAATGCCGATATTACATCTTATGCGCTGCGCAACGGCTTGATCCAATAAGCGATACCCGTGCTAGTTCTGTCACAGCCTAACCTACGGACGCAACGTCAATGGCTCAGTCGTTGAGAGTCTTACTCGTCGAAGACTCGAAGGTGCTGACAGAGCGACTGACGGAAGCCATCGGTCAGATAGCGGATGTTGAGCTGGTCGGGACAGCGGATACCGAAGCTGCGGCCGTTGCTGCCGTGAAGCGCGACGCCATCGACGTGGTTATTCTGGATTTGCATTTGAAGCAGGGAACGGGCTTCGGCGTCATGCGGGCGCTTGCCGCAACGTCATCGAAACCCAGAATCGTCGTATTGACGAATTATGATCTGCCCGAATACAAGAATGCCGCCATCGCGTTGGGCGCCACGCACTTTCTGGACAAGGCCCGGGACTATGGACGCCTTCCCGAAGTGCTGCATGAGATCTGCGAGGCGCACCTGTCCAAGCACTGAGGACCGAGCCCAACGCGTCCGCAGCGCTGAGGCAATATCCGGGGGGGCAGCCCGATGCGGGCTGAACGCCTACACGACATTAAGCAAGTTCGACGCCCGGCACGCCCCACTGTCCGACATCAAACCGCAATGCGGATGACTAGTCTCACACGTTGCCGTCAAGTGCGAGTCCGCAGGCTTTGCCGCGACAGCACACCCGACACTACAGGAGTACAGACATGCTGAGGCAAGTATCGAAGTTCACGAAATTCACGCAGGGCGCCACCGTTTTCGCCATAGTGGCGGGATTGGCTGCCTGTGCGAGCACCCCCGTTCCCAACGAAAAGATCGCCGTGGCGCAGGCCTCGGTGCAGCACGCGGAGCAGGCAGGTGCGCCGGAATTCGCGCCGGTGGAATTGGCCGCGGCGCGGGAAAAGTTGGCACGGGCGCAGAAAGCAGCGGCTAGCGGGGACGCGCAGCCCGCGACCATGCTGGCCGAACAGGCCAACGCAGACGCGCAGCTGGCCGAGGCAACAGCCCAGCAACAGCGAGCGCACAAGGCGCTGACGGAATCAGAAGCGAACCTGCAGGCGCTGCGAACCGAATCAATGCGCAATACGCAGCCCAATCAATGAGGTGTCATATGAATATCAAATCAATCATTGCAATAGGTCTGACGCTCGCTCTGGGCGCTTGCGCCTCGGCACCCCGGCCGAACGCAGCCCTGGAGACGGCGCGCTCCGCCGTACAAACGGCAGAATCGGATCCGAACGTCGGCAAATATGCGGCATTGGATTTGGAAGCCGCGAAAAAAGATCTGGCGGTGGCGGAAGATGCAGCGCTGCATCGCAAAGACGCCGAAATCGCTCAACCTGCATATCTAGCCACACAAAACGCCAAATTAGCGCAGTCGCATGCGGCTGCAAAGGCGGATGAGGCCAAGGTTGCAAGCAGTCAGGCAGAACGCGACCAAATCATGCTGGCTACGCGAAACCGCGAAGTGCAAAACGCCAAGGTTGCCACCAGCGTGGCGCTCGGCCAGCGCGATCAGGCGGCGGAGCAGGCAGCGCGTTTACAGGCCGAGGTCGACGAACTCAAGGCAAAACCAACCCCCCGTGGTTTGGTCATGACCTTGGGGGATGTGCTATTCGACACTGGCAAAGCCGAACTCAATCCTGGTGCTTCCCGCAAGCTGGATCAGCTCGCGCAATTCTTGAACGAGCACCCTGATCGCCGCGTGCAAATTGACGGCTTCACCGACAGCGTGGGCACCGACGCGTACAACGAAGAGTTATCGCGGCGGCGTGCGGATGCCGTGAAATCAGCGTTGCTCGCCCGCGGCGTGGATGCGGCACGAATCGGTACCGTGGGTTATGGCAAAGCTTATCCGGTCGCAAACAATAACGACTCGGGCGGGCGGCAGTTAAACCGCCGCGTGGAAGTCGTCATTGGCGGTGACGGCGGTACGGCGATTTCACCGCGCAGCGGCACGTAACAGGCAGTAAGGTTTCCGCAACAAAGCTGCAAAGCCCTCGCTCTGAAATGGCGAGGGCTTTTTTCTATTAGGCGGCGGATTCGGCTAACAGCATGCGATCCAAAGGAATGATCGCCGTCATGATGGTGCCCCCCGCCGCGGGGCTCCAGAACTCCCAACTGCCTCCCAGGGCAGCAATGCGGTGGCGCATAGACGCCAGGCCATGCGAAGCATCGGTAGGTGAGCGGCCGCGGGCTATTCCCTTGCCATCGTCCGACACTCGCAAAATGAACCTGTCCGCGTGAATTCCAATGGCTAAGTCGGCGGATTTTGCTTCAGCATGCTTGAGGATGTTGGTCAATGCTTCTTGTGCAATGCGAAAAACGCCGATGGCGGCGTCCGGATGGAACCGCATTTCCGAATCAGGAATCGTTTCGGTGCACGTCAGGCCGGTGCGGCGGCAGCTTTCTTTAAACTGCCAACGCAGTGCTGCGAATAGGCCCATATTATCCAGCAGGGTGGGACGAAGTTCTTCGACTACCCGGCGTTTTAGATCGACGCCCGCGCTCAAGGATTCGTGAATCCGCTTGAAGCGCTGCTCAATGGTGGGATGGCTGGTGGGCAGTCGTTGCTGCAGCCAGGATAAATCCATGCGCGCGGCCACCAGCAGGCCGCCGAGTTCATCGTGCAATTTGCGGGATAGCGCAGATTTTTCCTGTTCCGACACCCCCTGCAAATGCGTGGAAAGCGCGGTCAACTCCTTGGTGCGTTCATCAACCTGCCGCTTTAGTTCCTGCTTTTGATCCCGCAAATCGGTTGCTTGGCGGGAACGCCTGCGCATGTCGCTGTACACCAGCCGCGTCGCCAGCAGCACTAATCCGATATTGAGAACGGCGCCGAGCGCAATCACCCAGCGCGAGACGCGAAAGTCCCCTCGCCATTGCGCCGATGCCTGCGCCAACTCAGCGGTTTCCTTAAGGCGCATGCTGGCGACGATCTTGGATATTTCGTCCAAGGTGCGTCGGCCCACGTCGGTGCCCACCCCATTGACCGCAGGCGTGGCGCCTCGCTTCTTGAACAAAGCTAGGGTGTCTGCGAGTTCGCCGAGCTCTTTACCGGTCAAGACGCGCAGTTCAGCAAGCTGCGCGTTGTTCTGCTCGCTGCCATAAGCCGCGTGCACCCTGTCGAGCGCCGCCGCCACCCTGGCAACGGCTTGCGTGTAGGGCCGTAGATCAGCGGCCTCGCCCGTCAGCAGGTAGCCGCGCTGGCCTGATTCGGCATCGGTGATGAGAGTGGTGAATTCGCTCAGCGTCTCTTGGCGCAGCTGCGAATCGTGGATACGTTCGTTGGTGCCGTTGAGACGCGATTGACCGGCTACCGCCAAAAAAAACAGGCCGGCCAGGAAGCCGATCAGAAGTATGGGCGGTATGCCGATGTACCACCGAGTGCGATCGCCCAATTCCTCGCCCAGGATTTTCATGGCAGTATTGGGCGAGGAGCTTCGAAGTCTAACATGTGGGGCAAATCCTACAGGAACGGAGGGTCGCAACCGATGGCAGCAGTCATATGTTGAGGCAGAATCATTATGCTGGTGTTCTTTGGATGTTTACAGGAGTCTAAGCATGGAAACGACATACGACGGCGTCGCGGATCAGGCGCGCACAACGGGACGCCGTTTGAAAAACGACGTCAGTGAGGGAGCGAGCGACATCAAGGCGGCCGCGTCAACGGAAATCAAAAGTTTGATTGCCGATGTCGAGGATCTCATGACCCGCATTGCCGATTTGAAAGACGTCGATGTCGCCAGGGTGCGCGGCAAAGTCCAGCGTGCGGTCGAAGCAACCAAACAGAGCTTGGCCGACAGCGCCGACACTATACGCCGGCAGGCCCAAAACGTGGCTGGCACCGCCGATGACTATGTTCGTGACAGCCCTTGGCAAGCGGTGGGCATTGCCGCATTGGTGGGCGCGGTGGTGGGCATCCTAGCGACCCGCCGATCCTAAGGTCGCTGCGGTGCGATTGTTCTGGTTATTGCCAAGAGCGGCGCCGGTGCTGCTGCGACACATTGCCGCATATGCCGAATTGGCAGGGCTGGATTTAGCCAAAGCACACCGCGAATTCAGGTTAAGGCTGTTAGCCGCTGCAATGGTGGGCGTCGCAGCGTTTTTCGCGCTGCTCATGGGCTGCTTGCTGCTCGTCGCCTGCACCTGGGACACGCCGTACCGAGTGGCCGCCATCGCCTGGGTGGGCGGAGGGTTCCTCGCCATCGCCGCCATTTGCGCCCTATATCGCTCCAAGGTCGCACGTGCCCAGACGCCGGTTTTCGCCGCGGTACGCCGCGAATGGCAGGAAGATCGGCTGATTCTAGAGCGACTGTTGTCTGCCGAGCAGGATTGATCGGCTAATGACAGAGCACGACGAAGTCACACGCAGCGCAATATTCAATCGGCTGGCGCACTCGCGGCAGGAATTGCGGGCGCTGCTCGAGCCCGCGCCCGCCGCCGGGTCCGACGGCAATGCGCCGGCGGGGGATCACCGGGCGGGATTTCCCCGCAGCCGCACCATGCAGATGCTCATGAGCGGCAAGGGACTCGGAACCTTGGGTGCGGTGGCGAGTGGGCTAATTATCGCCCGCCCCGCTTTGGCGCTGCGACTGCTGCGTTTGCTGCCGGCCAGTGCCGTCGCGCGAACGATGTTGGTCAAGGCCTTCTCGGCATGGCGGGCCAAGCAAGACTGAGGCTAGCGGGGCACTCCCGGTTTGGCACAAAAGGTCAGTCCAAACACAAAAGGTCAACCCAGGGTGACCAGTCCATAATGATAATGGCCGTCATCCACCAATTTGATTGCACATACAGTGCAGGATATTTCCTGGCCATCCAAGCTTGCCTGGACGATTCCTCGGCTGACGCCATGGGGATTCTCCACCGCAATGCGATAGCGCGATGAACCGTGCTTATACGTGAGCTCGAAGCTGGCCCAGCCGCGCGGAATGCAGGGATTGATCGAGAGTACGTCGCCCCGCAGATCGATCCCCAAAATGCCCTCGATGGCGGTGCGGTACATCCAACCGGCCGATCCTGTGTACCAAGTCCAGCCGCCGCGGCCGATGTGCGGTGCCACGGAATACACGTCGGCGCAGGCCACGTACGGTTCGACTTTATAACGGTGAATCCCCGCGCGCGTACTCGCGTGGTTGATGGGGTTCAGCAGTGAGAATAGCTCTGCGGCCCGGTCACCGTCGCCCAGCAACGCGAACGCCAGCGTCGACCACATGGCCGCGTGGCTGTACTGGCCGCCGTTCTCGCGCAGGCCGGGCGGATAGGCCTTAATGTAGCCTGGATCATGCCGGGTGTTATCGAACGCGGGCGTGAACAGCTGCACCAGGCCATCGCTGCGACTCACTAATTGCGCGTTGACCGCCGACATGGCGCGCACCGCGCGGGCATGTTCGCCGCCGCCCGAAATCACCGCCCATGACTGAGCGATGGAATCGATGCGGCATTCGTCGCTGGACACGGAGCCCAAGGGGGTGCCGTCGTCGAAATAGCCGCGGCGGTACCAGTCGCCGTCCCAGGCTTCCCGTTCGATGGCTTGTTGTAGTGCGAATGCATGTTTGAGCCACTGCGCTGCTTTGGCGGGCTCGCCGCGTTTTTCCGCAACCGGCGCGAACTGCAGCAGGGTCGCGTACAGGAACCACCCCAGCCAGACACTTTCGCCGCGGCCCGCGATGCCGACGCGATTCATGCCGTCGTTCCAATCCCCGGCGCCGAACAGCGGCAGGCCATGCGAGCCGATGGCAAGACTCACATCGAGTGCGCGCACGCAGTGTTCGAACAAGCTCACGGTGGTGTCGGTCGAATCTGGAGCGGCAAAACTTTCCAATTGATCGGGGGCCAGCGGCGTGCCCGCCAAGAACGGCAATTGTTCGTCCAGCAGCGCGTAATCCTGGGTCACCGCCAGATAGTGAGCGACGACGAAGGGCAGCCAAATGCGGTTATCGGAAATTCGCGTTCTCACCCCTTGGCCTGATGTGGGCAGCCACCAATGCTGCACGTCTCCTTCGGGAAATTGCCGCGCCCCGGCGCGCAGAATCTGCTCGCGCGCAATTCTCGGACGGGACACGCAAAGCGCCATGACATCCTGCAATTGATCGCGAAATCCGTAGGCGCCGCTGGACTGATAGAACGCCGCTCGCGCCCACACGCGGCAAACCAAGGTTTGATACAACAACCAGCCATTGAGAAGAATGTCCATGGATCGATCGGGAGTCTTGACCTGGACGGCGCCCAAGGTTTGGTCCCAGAAGTCGGTGACCTGCTTCAACACCGCATTCAGGTCCAGGGTGCGATAGCGCTGTATGAGCGTCACCGCGGCATCCGGTGATGCCTCCTCCCCCAGCAGGAAGGTGAACTCGATCTCTTCACCGGGATTCAAGGCGACTTTGGTTTGCATGGCTCCGCAGGGATCCAATCCGCCGCCGACGCGCTTCGACAGAGTGTTCAAACCGAGCAGTGCAGCCGGCTCCGCAAGTGAGCCATGACGGCCGACGAATTCTGTGCGGTCGGCAGTGCAGGTTTGCTGTTTGCCCGCCATGTCCAGGAATGCCACACGCGATTCAAAGCCGTTGCTCCAGGGATTTCGCGCGAATAGCGCCGATGTCCGCGGTTCGATCTCGGTGATGATGAACGAGGCGGTCCGGCTGCGCTGATTACCCAGCACCCAATCCACATAGTGGGTGACGGAGAGCTGCCGCGGCTCAGCCGAACGGTTGACGAGCTTGAGCCGCGAGATTTTGACCGGATCCTCGAGCGGTACGAATTGCAGCAATTCCAGAGAAATACCATGAGACGTGTGTTCGAAGCGGCTGTAGCCAAAGCCGTGGCGAATGACATAGGTGTGCGAGGGTTCGCGAATCGGCAGCGGTGTTGCGCTCCACAGATCGCCGCTCGCTTCGTCGCGAATGTAGATGACTTCGGCGGGTGTGTCGCTGACCGGATCGTTCGACCAGGGCGTGAGTTGGTTTTCCCGGGCGTTCATCGACCAGGTGCTGCCGGAACCGTCGGCCGATACCTGGAATCCAAAGTTGGGGTTGGCGATGACGTTGATCCACGGCGCCGGCGTCCACTGACCCTCGTCGAGCACGATGACGTATTCGCGCGCCGAATCGGCGAAGCCGCCCAACCCGTTGAAGAATTCCAGCGGCGGCAGGGGCCGCGTGGCGTCGACGCGCGACACGCCGTCGACATTCTGCAGACGCCGACGCGGCACCGGCTCCGGCTCCCGCAGGCGCGCGAGTTGATCGCTCAATCGCCCGCGCCGCGCGACGAAAACGGCGCGGGCGGCGGTCTGCAAAAGATCGCGGGTCGGGGCCAACATCAGATCGGCGCGCAGCAAGAACACCGTGCCGCGTCCGGCTCCCTCATCATCGCGACCGCGCGTCTGTGAGGTTCTGATCGCCGCGTCCAATGCATTCTGCAGATCCGACGCGTAAGACGGCGGGCGGTCGTTCAAAATGACCAGATCCACCGCGAGACGCTTCAGGCGCCAGTACTCGTGTGCGCGCAGCAATTGCTTGACGATTTCTATGTCGTGTTCATCGTCTATTCGCACCAGCACAATGGGCAAGTCGCCGGAAATGCCATGGGGCCACAGTTGCGAGGGTCCCAGTTGATTCCTTTCGAGAATGTCGCGGGAGGCGCGCAGCGAGGAATCGGCATACAGGACTCGATTCGCCACACGCTGGAATTGCTGCGCTTCCTCGAAATCGATCCCGAGATAGCGCAGCTGCACCTGAGCCTGGGTCCATGCCAAGGTCTTGGCGCGTTCGAATGCGGCCATGTCGCGATGTTTATCCACCAGTGCGATGGCCTCCGCGCGGCTGGCGCTGACACCGGTCCAGAAGGCGACACGCGCAGTCTCGCCCGGCGCGATGCGCACGCGACGGCGCAATGCCAGCACCGGATCCAGTACCGTCCCCGCGGTGTTGGACAAGGGCCTGGCGTCGATGATGGAGACTGCATTGCGCAGGTCATGGCCGCGGCCCAGAAATCGAGCCCGGTCAGTTTCGAACTGCAATCCACCGATGCCCACACCCTCGAGAGTACTGACGTGCGCTACCCACAGTTGCGTTTCGCCCGGCTCGCGCACCCGCCGAGTGGCGAGTACGGCACCGCTGTCGGCAACGAACTCGGTTTGTACGAACATTTTGGAAAAGGCGGGATGAGCGGAGTCGGCGGCAGCGGTGGCCAGAACAACTTCGGCGTAGGTGGTCAGTTCGATTTCACGGGCGCGGCTGCCTTCATTGGTCACCGACACCAGGCGCACTTCGGCGTCGACTTCCGGCGACACGAGTATCTCGGTCGACGTAAGAATAGGACCGTCCCGACGGATGATCTCGGCGCGGTCTTCAAAAAACGCCACTTCGTAGCTGTCGGGTTCGCGGCCCACGGGCTGATATCCGGCGGACCACACCTGGCCATTGACCACATCGCGCAGAAAGACGTAGCAGCCCCAAGGATCGCAGGTGGGATCTTCGCGCCAGCGTGTGACGGCGATGTCCTTCCAACGGCTGTACCCCGACCCGGCCGCCGACACCATGACTGAATAGTTGCCGTTGGACAGCAAATGTGTGCGCGGCGCCACATGATGCGGCGAGGTGAAGCGGCGCGGCGCGGCGGCCGCCAATTCCCGCAGTTCAGGCGCCCACTCAGCTTGGTCGATTCCAGGCGGGGGCAAATCCGATGCTCGCGGAGTCTTTTCCTGCAACAGCAGCTCAGTGGCCTGAATCAGGGGATTCGCGTGAAACCATTTGCGAAACATACCGCCTTTCAGAACGTTGGCAAGAGCCACCAGGATCATCCCCTGATGGTGAGCCATGTAGGCGCGCACCGGCACCACGGACATGCCTTCAGGCAGCCGCTTGGGCGAGAAGTCCAGCGCCTCATACCAGCCGAATAGCCCGCGCCCGCCGAGCGCTTCCATGCGCTCGAAATTGCGAATGGCGGCCGCGGGGTCGATCATCGAAGCAAGCCCGGTGGCGTATGGCGCCACCACGGCTTCGTCGCCCAGACCTCTTTGCAGGCCGAGCCCGGGAACGCCGAAACTCGAATACTGGTAAGTGAATTCCCGATCGCGCGCGTTGAACGCCGACTCCGATACGCCCCACGGCAGATTCCTGCCGTTGCCGTATTCGATTTGACGCTTGACGATGAGCTTGCAGGTTTCACCCAACACGCTGCCATCGGGCTCTCGCATGACGAGAACTGGCATGAGGTATTCGAACATGGATCCTGACCAGGAGACCAATGCCGAACTTCTGTCGACCGGCGTCAACAATCGGCCCAGCCGGAACCAATGGCGAACCGGCAGGTCGCCCTTCGCGATGGCGACGAAGCTGGCGAGGCGCGCTTCGGATGCGAGGAGATCGTAGCAGCTGGGGTCTTGCGCGCGATCCGCCACGCGATAACCAATGGTCAGCAATTGTCGTTCCGGCTCGACCAAGAATGCAAATTCCATGGACAATGCGAGCGAGCGCGAGCGATCCGCGAGCGCTTCTAGCTGCGTTCGCAAGAGCGCTGCTTGGTCGGCGTTCGCTTGAATGTCGCGCAGCTGGCTCTGGACATTTCTCCGCAACAGCTCGGACCAAGTGAGTAGCGGTACATTGCCGCCCTCCGGCCGTTCGTCGCACAAGGCCTGGGCGATGTCGCGAATACTTTCGGTCAGTTTCAGCAGCTCGCTCAGTGCCGCGGCACCACCGCCAAGGTCGCCGGATTTCAATCGCGACCGCAGCGCGTTCAGAGCGGTGTCGAGCTGGCGCGGCGATACCCCATAATTGCGCCGATCGTCACCGAGCGCGCGGGCAACCGCTTGCAGGTGTTCGAGCGTATCTTCGATGCCGCTGGTGTTGATATCGGCAAGCCCCGGGGCTCTGGCCCACTCGCGGCAAATTCCTTCCAGCGTCAACAGATGGCCGGCCAGGTTGCCGCTGTCCACCGTCGAGATGTACTTCGGATCGAGCGGACGCAGATCATGCGTGTCGTACCAATTGTAGAAATGGCCGCGAAATCTCTCGAGTTTATCCAGCGAAGAGAAGGTGGCTTCGAAACGCTCGACGGCGTCAAAAGTACCAATCCAGCCGAATTCGCGGGCTGCGGCGATGGATAGCAAGTACAAGCCCATGTTGGTGGGCGACGTGCGGTTGGCGATGACGGCATTCGGTATTTCCTGAAAATTGTCAGGCGGCAGCATGTTCTGCCGGGCGGTGACGAAGGTATCGAAGAAACTCCATGTCTGGCGCGCCATGAGGCGCAGCCGATCCCGATCGAGCAGGGACAAGGGTTCCCTGCGCGCCATGCGCGCCGGCCGGCTGACGGACCGAGCCACTGCCGGTGCGAGCAGCCAGGCCAATAAAAAAGGCACGGCGATGGCCGGAATCCCGCGTGACGCGATGAGCAGCGCCAGAGTGATGCTCACGACGAACAAGCTGCTGCCGGACATACGCCGGTAATACGCGGCCAGGGAGAATGAGGAGCTGACTTTCGATTGCGCCGTCGTGGTCCACTCCAGGAGGTGGCGTCGCGAAATTGCCAGTCGATACAAAGTGCGGAGAATGGCGCCGGCCATGTTCCAGGCTTGATCTGCCCAAAACACCCATCGCAATAAGATCAGCACCGCCGTCTGCATCGCATCCTTGCGGGCCGCGGTCAAATAGCTGGTTCGCGTGAAATCGGCAAACCGCGGCACCAGATTGACCATGAAGGGCAGCAATGACGGAAGAGCCATCGCTCCCAAAAAGAAAATGGTCCACGCCGGCGATGCCGAAGCTATCCAGCACAGGGCGAGGCCAAGGAGGACTGCCGGCACCAGCAGGGATCTGCGAAAGTTGTCGAATATTTTCCAACGGCCGAGAGCCGTCATCGGCCTTTTACGGCTCAACACCCAGGGAAGCAGCTGCCAATCGCCGCGCGCCCAGCGGTGCTGCCTTAAGGTGGCTACGTCGTAGCGAGACGGATATTCCTCCACCACCTCGACATCGGTGGCCAGTCCGCAGCGCGCGAAGATTCCTTCGAACAAGTCGTGACTCAGCAAACGATTGTCGCCGACGCGATCCGCCAGCGTGGTTTCGAAGGCCGCGACGTCGTAAATTCCCTTGCCGCTGTAAGAGCCCTCGCCAAACATGTCTTGGTACACGTCCGATACGGCAAACGCGTAAGGGTCGATGCCGCTTGGGCCGGAAAAAACGCCCTGAAAAATCGATGCTTCGCGCCCCACGGGCAGCGCCGGCGTGACTCGCGGTTGCAGTATTCCGTAGCCCGACGTTACGCGCCGGGTGGCGGTGTCAATGATGGGTTTGTTGAGCGGATGAGCCATTTTCCCGACCATGGTCAGGGCCGCGCCTCGGGGCAGCCGGGTATCGGCGTCGAGGCTGATCACGTAACGGACGCCGCCGGGAGCCAGAGGAATGCGGCCCTCGATGGGCGTGAAGCTGGTGTCCTTCGCTCCGCGCAGCAAGCGATTGAACTCATGGAGCTTGCCGCGCTTTCGCTCCCAGCCCATCCAGCATCCCTGATGCCCATTCCACAGGCGACGTCGGTGCAGCAGCAGAAACCGATCCTCGCCGTTGATGCCGCCGTGGGAACGGTTCAGTTGCGCGATCCCGGCCGCCGCTGCACTGAGCAGTTCCTGATCCTGCGGCGTGGTCTCGGTTTGCGCATCGACCCAATCGGACAGCAATGCGAAACGGATGTCGCCGTCCTGAGTTGCTAGAAAATGAACCTCGAGACCGCGGACGTAATCTTCGATATCCGCGGCGTTGGTCAAGAGGACGGGCACTGCAACGACCGTGCGCAACTCGCCTGGAACTCCGTCCGCGAGTTCCAGGGCGGGCAATACTTCCGGAATGCAAAACCGGTTCACCCACAAATTGACCAGTGTCACGGCGCTATCCGATGCCCCGAGCAGCGCGAATAGACCGATGGCAACGCCGATCGCAGGGTGGGGACCGGGTGCACCGGCGCCGAGCAGCAGCGCTGCAACCGCCGCGACGCTCAGAATGCCGATGCCGCCGGCGTAGCCGGCGACTCCCGAAGCGCGGGTCCAGCGGGCAATTTGTTGACTCCAGGGAATGCGGTATTCCAATTCCCGTTCCAACCCGGCTCGACCCTCGCCCAACAGGTAGTACCCGGGCTCGACGGCATGAGGTGGCTCGCTCGGGGGTCGCGCTGCCTCGGAGCCGTTGGCGGCCCGCTTGGCCGCGTCCAGGGCACGGTGTGCGACTTCGATTTCGCTGTGATTGGAACGGCGGGCCAAATCTTCGATGGAGTGTCGATACAGATCGCGCGTCGAAAAATCGAAGGAAGCGAACGAACTCTCTTCGCGCAAGAGTTCATCGACCAGGCTCACGCTTTCGAAGAATTTCGCCCAATCGACCGATGAGATCAACCGCAAGCTGGTGATCACGTTGCGAACGCTCAAGTTGACCGCGCCTTGCCGCTGATGCTCGATATGGACGATGTCATCCGCTGTGGTGTGCTGGGCAGCCAGGGTTTGGTGCAGCCACGACAGCGCGGGCGTGGTTTCGGGATCGTGATCGCGAAGCCGCTGAAACAATTGCGCGGCGAACGCGTTCGGCAGCGGGTGGGATTCATCGAGGCGCATGGCGCTGCTGTTAGGCGCGGCCTGCTTGGCGGCATCGGGCAGCAGCTTATCCGCCAGTGCATCCGCTTTTTCGCGCAGCGCCAGTCGAGAGACGATGCCGGCCGCGAGGCGCCTCAGGTTTTCGATCAGCACTACTCGCAAGGTAATGGCGATTGCCCACAGCTCACCGATGGTCAGTGGCTGGATCCGCTGATATGCGCGGCAGAATCGATACAGGGTGTCCAATTCGAAACGATTGTCGCTGTGGGCGACGATGGCCCATGCCAGTCCGTAGACGCGCGGGTAGCCGCGCAACGGTCCGTTGGCAAGCTTCGGCAGTTGCTTGTAAAACTCCGCCGGCAGATCGCGTCGCACTGCCTTGATGTGTTCGTCGACGATGTAAAAATTATCGACCAGCCATTCGGCCGCCGGCGTGACGGCATGTCCCTTGCGAATGCCGGTGATCAGCGCGTGAAAGGCGGCATGCAGACCCAGCCCGTTGGAACGCAGTCGTGAGTGCAGCGATACGCCGGCCGTGGGCAGGGGCGACACTTCCTGTGTTCTGGCCAAACTCTCCGCATAGTGCTCAAGGCGCTCGACGCTGAATATTTCGGCGGAAACGGGCTCGTCAATCTCGGCTGGTCCATCCA
>JALYIW010000185.1 GCA_030775625.1 Pseudomonadota bacterium
CTGCCTTGCAAGAGCGCGCCCGGCTTTGTTGTAAACCGAATACTGACCCCCTATATCAACGAAGCGCTATTTGCTTTGGAAGGCGGGGTCCCGGCCGCGGTGATAGACCGGGTGGGGAAAAATTTCGGCATGCCCATGGGGCCTATCGAACTCACGGACGTCGTCGGCCTCGACGTCTCGCTGCACGTGGGCAGGGTCCTGGCGCAGGCTTTTCAACGGCGGGTACCCGACATCCTCACCAAGCTGGTGGAGCGGAAAAAACTCGGTCGCAAGAGCGGGGAAGGTTTCTACGTTTGGCGCAAGGGCGAGCCGCAACGCAACGAAGCCCCGCACTTCCTGGTTCCCGCAGATTTGGAAGACCGATTGATTTTGCCCATGCTCAATGAAGCCGTGGCCTGCCTTCGCGAGGGTGTCATCGACGATGCCGAACTTCTGGACGCCGGAGTGATATTTGCCACCGGTTTCGCCCCCTTTCGAGGCGGCCCCTTGCAATACGCCAAAACCCGCGGGGTGGCTAAGGTCACTGCGCGGCTCGAGGAACTCGCAAAGCGCTACGGCGAGCGCTTCCGACCGGATCCCGGCTGGCAGCAGTTCTCGCGCGATGTGACCCACTAGGTGGTCGGACTGCGCGTCCCATATGGTAGGATTCGCAGCCAAAATCATAGGGTTATTATCATAGGCTGCGGCGCATTGTTCGATGGATGAACGACCACTCGATCTGTCAGTACTCAGGACTTTTTTGCCGTTGGACGGCCTGAAGTCCGAGAACCTGCTCGCGCTGGCCCGGAAAACCCATGTCCGCGAACTCGGAGCCGGCCGCGTCCTGTTCAAGGAAGGCGACACAGACAAGCGCACCTTCTACCTGGTGGCCGGTCAGGTGGAACTACGTCGGGAAGATCGCATCGTCGGTACGATCCGCTCGGGAACCCCCGAAGCGCGCGCCGCGCTGGCCCCGGGCCTGCCGCGCAAATTTACCGCGCGTGCCGCCGGCGACCTGGAATACATCATGATCGACAGCGATCTACTCGACGTGCTGCTGACTTGGGATCAGACGGGTCAATACGAAGTGGCCGAATTGCGACGCGATGGCCTCGATGCGACCGGCGACTGGATGACCACGCTGCTGCAAACCAAGGCTTTTCACCGCATCCCACCGGTGAACATTCAAGCCATTTTCATGCGCATGCAGCGCATCAACTATCAGGCCGGGGATATCATCATCAAGCAGGGAACCGAAGGCGACTATTTCTACGTCGTCGTCGCGGGCAAATGCATCGTCACGCGCGAGACACCGCTGAACAAGGAGGGAATCAAGCTCGCCGAATTGGGCCCGGGCGACAGCTTCGGCGAAGAGGCATTGATCGCCGAAGCGAAGCGCAATGCGACGGTCACCATGTCCACCGAAGGCCAGCTGATGCGCCTCGGCAAGCACGACTTTCAAACCCTTCTCAATGAACCTCTGCTGCAATGGGTGGACCACCCCGCCGCAAAGGAAATCGTCGCCGGTGGCGGCAAGTGGCTGGATGTGCGGCTGCCGAGTGAATTCCAAAATTTCCGAATCGACGATGCCGTCAACATTCCGTTGTACTTCATTCGTCTGAAGCTCAACATGCTCGATAAAAATACCCCATACGTCGTGTGCTGCGATACCGGCCGCCGCAGCTCGGCGGCGGCGTACATCTTGAGCGAACGTGGTTTCGAGGCCTACGTGCTAAAAGGCGGCCTTGCGGCCACCGAGGCAGCTCGTTCGCACAGTGCGTGAGCAGCCTCGGCAAACTATTCGCGAAGCGTCCCGCCGCTCCACGCAAAGACAGCAGGCCCTTCACGCGCCGCTTGAGCCGTTATGAACCCCGTGTGTTCCGCGACGAAGATCACGCCGATCTTGCTCCCACGGATGTAGTGCCCCAGTACAAGCCGCCGTCAGTGCTGGCCGAGCACAAGATCATCGTCGTCATTTTTGGAATACTGTGTATCGGCTTGGCAGCCTACTGGATCAAATCGGTTCGGTCGGCGCCGAAATCGGCCGCGCAATCCGTCTACATCGAGATGCTTCCGGCCGAGAAGCCGCCCTAGCGGTGCGACGAATTGATTAACACGCGCTGCGCACCTCAGCCCGGCACGTCCGTTTCGGACGCCGTTGTGCCGTCTCTTTTCTCCTGGCATGCAGTATGATCGCGGAAACCTGAACCACGATAAAACCGAGAGCGGAGAGCGGGACAAGCACGGGCAAGATGCCCACCAGTGTATCGGCACGCGGAAACCAAGGATGCGCTTTTTACTGCTGTCATCGCCACGGCTTGCCAATCCGAGAATGCAGAAGAGCAGGCGGAACTCGAGAAAGTCCTCACGCTGCCTTTATCCGACGTTTTGCTGCAGTCCGCGCTTCACATCCAGGAAATACTGACCCGCGTGGAGACGATAGCTTTGATACGGGTCGTCATCAGCGAGGTTGGCAGTTTCCGCATCTGGCAGAGCTTGCTTACCAAGGATTCATCGTGCGTCCTGAGGACATTACAGCCCATGTCCTTTCGCAGATTCCGGAAACCTCGACCCTCAGCGAGTCCGCGCGCCAAGAGCTTGGCCGCGTTTTCGTGGATCGGATCGTAGGTCCCCCGTTACTTCGCGTCCTACTGGGGCTTGCGGTGCCTGACCCCAGCGAAAAGCGTCGTCGCGCCGAACTCTCGAGGGACGCGGTCATCGGTGCCTTGCGCCTCTTGAACAGCGCCAAGGATTAGGCTATACCGCCAAAGGCGAAGTACTAACAGCCATGGGAGCCGACGCTACATGGTGTGCGTGGGTTTATCCCCGCCCAGCGCACCGGCGAGATAGTTCTCTATTTTCTTTTGGGTATGGCCGCGGTCCTGCTCGCTGAACTGCACGCCGATTCCCGCCGTACGTTTGCCCTGGGCGCCCTTCGGCGTCATCCAGATGACGCGGCCCGCCACCGGCAGTTTCTCCTCCTCGCCCATCAGATTGAGCAGCATGAACACCTCATCGCCGAGCCGATAATTGCTGTTGGTCGGAATGAACAAACCGCCGTTCTTCACGAAAGGCATATAGGCGAGATATAGAGCGCTCTTATCCTTGATCGTGAGGGTCAGCAGACCTGGTTTGTTACTTGGACTTCGCAATTCCTCTCATTCCACGATTAGGCTCATTTTGCCAGCGCGTTGCGGCCACCGAGCAAAAAGGCCTCCAACGCCAATTGTTGATTCATACCAGTCGGCGCAAGACGTCGCAATTCGCGCGCGGCATCGAGCAGCTCGAAAAGAACTCTTATCTTGGGCTTAAGTAAACTAGCAGGCAAGCGCACCAGTTCCGCACTTTGCCGTAAAGTACCCGCCCCCAGGTGTGCATATACGCGTCGTGTGATCCAGTTCTCGAGCCAGACCATACGCAGGCCCGGATTGGACTTCACCCAACGCTCGGCCAGCAAGGTCACATCCACGGAGCCGGCCGTCAAGGCAGCCAGATCCTGCTCCATATCCGCGTTCAGAGCCGCGATATCGGCGACCTCCAATTCCATGGCGAGAAGTGGGGCGCCCCCGGCAAGCGCCAGCGCCGCAAGACCTGCCTGCGGAGGCGCCTGCGCTTTGAGCCATGAAATCGCCGCATCGATCGACGGGGGTCGCAGGATCAAGCGCAAACAGCGGCTGGCGATGGTTGCCGGTAGCCGGTGATTCGGCCGCGCGATCATGATCAACACGGTGTCGGCGGTTGGCTCCTCCAAGGTTTTCAAAAAGGCATTGGCGCCATTGGCATTGAGCAGCTCAGCGCCCTCGATGACACCCACCTTGTAGCCGCCGCGATAACTTTTGAGCGCCAACGAATCGATGAGTCCGCGAACCTGGTCGACTTTGATTTGATGTGCGTCCTCTTCCAGTCGCACGACATGCGAATCGGGATGGCTATCGGCGTTCAGCAATCGGCACGACGCACACTGCCCGCACGGTCGTTTATCGGCGGACTCACACAAGGCTACCGCGGCGATCCAATTCGCCAGATATTCGGCCCCGAGTCCGGGCGCCGCGAGCAGCAGCAGCGAGTGGGGCAGCCTGTCCGCAGTCCGCGCGGCGCGCAGGCGGTCTTGCGAATTCTTCAACCACGGCATGGAATCGGCCTTCAAGAAATCCATGAACGCTCCGTAAGCTCCGCAAGGATTCTTGCGGTCACCGCGTCGGCCGGTTGAACGGCATCGATCGTGACGATCCGGTCTGGCTCGCCCGCCGCGCGTTCACGATAGGCGCGCCGCACCCGCTCGAAGAATTCGGTGCGCTCGCGCTCGAACCTGTCGGCGGCCGCGCCGGCATTGCGCTGGCGCGCCCGCTGCAAGGCCTGCTCCACCGGCGCATCCAACAATACGGTCAGATCCGGACGCCGACCACCCTGCGCCATGGTTTCCAACTGGCGAATATACTCCACGCCGAGGCGGCGCCCACCTCCCTGGTAGGCATACGTGGCATCTGTGAAGCGATCGCAAACCACCCATCGGCCCGCCTGCAAATGCGGTTCAATGTGATTCGCCAGGTGTACCGCCCGCGCGGCAAACATCAGCAGCAGCTCCGCGGTCGGCGGCAATGGCTCATCGGCGGCGTTCAGAACCAACTCTCGGATACGTTCCGCCAAGGGGGTACCCCCCGGTTCGCGCGTGACCACGTGAGGGATGCCGCGGGCGTGCAACGCACGCGCGAGACACGACACCTGAGTGGTTTTGCCGACGCCCTCGATGCCCTCAAAGGTGAGAAATCGCGCGGCACGGTTCATCATCGAGCACCCTCGCCTGCCGATTTCCGGCGTTGATGTTCGACATAGCGCGCGACCGCGGCGTTGTGCTGTTCCAGCGTCGAAGAAAACACGTGACTGCCATCATCCTTGGTGGACGCTACAAAATAGATTGCGTCTGTTTTCTCGGGATGGGCGGCGGCCCGAATGGCTGCAGAGCCCGCCAATGCGATCGGCGTCGGCGGCAAGCCCGTGCGTGTATAAGTATTGAAGGGGCCGTCGGTTCGGAGGTCGACGGTATGGATGCGTCCATCGTATCGGTCCCCCAGGCCGTATATTACCGTCGGATCCGCCTGAAGCGGCATGTGGATCGCGAATCGATGCAGGTAAAGTCCGGCAATTTTACCGAGCTCTTGCGGCAACCCGCTTTCTTTTTGGATGATGGAGGCCATGATCAACAATTCATGTGCGTTTTGCAGCGGCAGTTCCGCGTCGCGATTCATCCAAGCGGCATCCAACTCCTGAACGAGGGCGGCATGAGCCTGACGCAGTAGTTCCAAGTCCGTGGTCCCAGCGGTGAATCGGTACGTCTCCGGCAAGAACTGACCCTCCGCATCGCTGCCTGCGAGTCCGAGCTTCGCCGCGAGATCCGGCGCTTGGTCGGGCAACGTCATGATCACATCGGGGTTGCGCCGCAAGGCGCTCAGCATGTCCTGGACTCGCCACCCGTCGACGATGGTGAAGGAATGCAGCATTACCTGACCGCTGACCATTTTCGCCAAGAGTTGGCGCGGCGTGGTTCGGGGTTGAATTTCATATTCTCCGGCCTTGACGGCCGGCGCCAGCCCCGACCAACGCGCATACAGCACCCACGCTCGCGGCTGGGCAATCACACCTTGCGATGCCAACTCTGCCGCGACCCGCGCAAAACTCGCCCCGGGAGACACTTTGAAGCGCAGCGGCGCCGCAAGCTGCAGCGGTGCATCGAGGCTGCGCACACCGAGCCACACCAAAGCCGCGGCGGCAGACGCCAGCAGGACACAAACGATGACCAAAATGCGCGTCACAACGGATCCAACCGCAAACGCAACTGCTCGGCGGCATCGAATTGCATGAAGCGCAGCCGTTTGCGGCCGCACTCGATCACTGCGACGGAGCGCATTCCTACGACGGCATTGGTCATGAAGACTTCATCCGCCGCAACCAAATCCCTCCAGCGAATGCGGCGCTCCACGGGGCGCAACTGCAGTTCGTGTGCGCGCTCCAATACCCAGCGGCGCATGACGCCGGCGACACCGCATCGATCCAGGGCCGGCGTCATGAGCAGGCTTCCACGCTTGAGAAACAGGTTCGACATGGTACCGCAGACGATGTTCTCATCGACATCCCGCATCAAGCCGTCCCAGACCCGAGGATTGCGCCATTCGGCGCACGCCATCACCGACTCCAGTCGGTTGAGAGTCTTGAGGCCGGCAAGCGCCGGATTGTGACCCAGGCGTGTCGCGCAAACACGTATACGTACCGGTATGGCCGCCTCCCGACGCGCACCGCGCGCCAACGGATACTGCGTGACAATTCGCGTGCCCCGCGCGCCTCCCGAGGGGCGATAACCGCGCGGGCCGCAGCCGCGCGTCACGATGAGTTTCACTATGCCTTCACGCCGAACCGCAGCGGCGCGGTCGATTTCGCGCCGCAGTAGGCGTGGCGCCGGGGCCGGTATTTGCAGTTTTTTACATCCGGCACACAGCCGCTCCAAGTGATAATCCAGCAGCCGAACCGTGCCACCCCGCACGCGCATGGTTTCGAATACGCCATCGCCGTATTGCAGTCCGCGATCGCGCCAATCAATCGCCGTGCTTTGCCGGCCATTGATCCAGGCGCTCACGGACGAGTCACCAGGGCGCGCAGCAGGCCTTCGGCCTTGGCGCGAGTTTCCGCCAACTCCTCGAGGGCCACGGAGTCGGCAACGATGCCGGCGCCCGCCCGAAATTTGAACACTTCTTCCCGAGCCGTGATGGTGCGAATCAGAATATTCAAATCGCAGCTGCCGTCGCGGTTCAAATAACCCAGCGAACCGGTATAAGCGCCGCGGCCCACGCCCTCGAGTTCCGCGATGATCTGCATGCAGCGAAACTTGGGGCAGCCGGTGATGGTGCCGCCGGGAAACAACGCGCGAATCACGTCCACCGGAGAGACGTCGGCGCGCAGCCGCCCGCTCACGTTCGAGACGATGTGATGCACGTGCGCATAGCTTTCGACGCTCATGTACTCATCCACTCGCACTGAACCGCCTGCGCACACGCGCCCCAGATCATTGCGTTCCAGGTCGATCAACATCACGTGTTCGGCGCGCTCCTTTTCGTTGTCGAGAAGCGAACTGACTAGCGCCGCGTCGGCTCGCGCATCCGCGCCGCGCGGCCGCGTGCCGGCAATGGGCCGGGTGGAGACTGTGTTGCCGCGAATGGCTACCAGACGTTCGGGGGAGGAACTCAGCAGCACAAAATCCTCATGGCGCAGCAGTGCCGCAAAGGGGCTGGGGTTGCTGGCACGCAACCGCTCGTAGATGGCCACCGGGTTGATTTGCGAAGACATCGTCACCTGCCAGCTCCGCGACAAATTCGCCTGGTAGACATCCCCGGCGGCGATGTACTCGAGCGCTCGTTCGACGGATTTGAGAAACTTCGCGGGTTCTTCTTCGGTGACTATTGATTCGGGGACGGTCACAGACTCGGACCGGGCCGCGGAACGCGCCCGATTCTCGAACTGGTCCAACAGAGATTCGGCCCCGTCCTCTGCGATGAGCCAGGCGCTGCCGCTGGCACCATCGCGAATCCATGCCGCCGGCGCTCGTATGGCCAAAGCGACCATGGAATCGCTGCTGGGCGGCAGCTTCAGTCGCGGCTCGATCTCCGCGGCGAGTTCATAGCCCAAGTACAACAACCAACCACCGGTGAAGGGTAAAGGGCACGCCGTTGCGGGTTCGCGCAGCTGCGCCCACCATTGGTTCAGTGCGCCGAGAAATCCGTCGGTGCCCGCATACGGACCCGTCAGACGTCCGCCGGTTTCGAGCCGCAAGCACTCGCCGTTGGCCATGGGCAGAATGTCGAAACGGCTGCACTTGCCGGCCGCCGTCGTCACGTCGCCGCTCTCGAGAAGTCCGGGATAGGACTCCGGATACTTCTCGATGAGTGTCAGCGGCTCAAGTTCGGTGAAAAAAGAGCGAACCGTTGGTGCCACCGAAGCCAAAGGAATTGGACAGGGCGTATTCGATCACCATCTGACGGGCCGTATTCGGCACATAGTCGAGATCGCAGCCTTCGCCCGGCTGGTGCAAATTGATGGTGGGCGGAGCTACTTGATCGCGCAACGCGAGCACGGCAAAAATCGCTTCGACGGCACCGGCGGCGCCCAGTAAATGTCCGGTCATGGATTTGGTGGAACTGACCGCCATTTTGTCGGCCGCCGAACCGAAGGCACGGCGGATGGCGAGCGTTTCGGCACGATCACCGAGTTCGGTCGAGGTAGCATGGGCATTGATATATTGAATCTGCTCCGGATTCAGTCGCGCGTCCAAGAGTGCTTTGGACATGGCCTTGCGCGCGCCCTCACCGTCATCCGGGGGCGCAGTGACGTGGAATGCGTCGCCGCTCATTCCGAAGCCGACGATCTCCGCATAGATTCTCGCTCCACGCGCCTTGGCGTGTTCGTACCCCTCGAGCATCATCGCGCCGGCGCCATCGCCCATGACGAAACCATCGCGATCCTTGTCCCAGGGACGGCTGGCCCCCTGAGGGTCGTCATTGCGTTGTGACAAAGCCTTGGCTTGGGCGAAGCCGCTCATGCCGGTCACGCAGGTCGCCATTTCGGAGCCGCCGGCGAGCATCGCATCGGCCTCCCCGTATTGAATGAGGCGCATCGCCAAACCCAGTGAATGGGTGGAGGTAGTGCATGCCGTGGCAATGGCGAGATTCGGTCCCGTGACTTTGAAGGCAATCGACAAGTGGCCGCTGACTAAATTGATGATGCTGGCGGGAATGAAGAACGGCGAGACTTTCTTTGGAGAATGAGTCTCCAAATACTTATCGTAGGTTTCCTCGATCGATTCCAGACCTCCCATCCCCGAGCCCATCAACACGCCTATGCGATCCGAGTTGGCGTCGGTCACCACCAGGGCGGAATCGCGCATGGCCTGCATGCCGGCGACCACGCCGTACTGCATGAAGGCGTCCATGCGCCGCGCCTCCTTGCTGCTCATGTAGGACTCGAGATCCAAATCGCGGATCTCGCCGCCGAAGTGGGTGGAAAAGTTGCTGGTATCGAAGCGGGTGACCGCGGCGATGCCGCTGCGTCCGTTCAGAATGGAATTCCATGCACTCGCCACGTCGTTGCCCACCGGCGAGACGACCCCGAGACCCGTAACGACGACGCGTCTTTTGCTCAACGGCGACTCAGCCAATGGGGCTTAGGCCTTGCCCTTGTGCGAATTGATGTAGTCGATGGCTTGTTGAACCGTGGTAATTTTCTCGGCGTCCTCATCGGGAATTTCGGTTTCGAATTCTTCCTCGAGCGCCATCACCAGTTCAACCGTATCCAGCGAGTCTGCACCTAGATCGTCGACGAAGGATGCGTCATTGGTGACTTCTTCTTCTTTAACGCCCAATTGCTCGGCCACGATCTTCTTAACCTGCTGCTCAACAGTACTCATCGTTATGGTGTCCTCTCGGAAAAGCTATTTGTGCACTTGCCTGACTTAAGTCCGCGACCAGCCTTAAGGAATCGACAGGGCGCGTATTTTATGTGAACACGGCGACTACGGCTACCTGAACGCACATTTGGCATCGCACCCGCCCTTCTCATATTGACAAATCCAGGCCGGTGAGGGTGCAAAGCGCTCACGGCATGTACATGCCACCATTGACGTGCAGTGTCTCGCCAGTGATATAGGCGGCGTGCGGAGAGCACAAAAACGCCACCGCGGCGGCAACATCGGCGGGCTGGCCCAGCCTTCCCAAAGGGATCTGGGCATTCAATTGCTCACGCTGCGTGTCGGCCAGAGCCCGAGTCATGTCGGTATCGATGAATCCGGGTGCAATGGCATTCACCGTGATGCCGCGCGAGCCAACCTCCCGGGCCAGCGATTTCGTGAAGCCGATGATTCCTGCCTTGGCGGCCGCATAGTTGGCCTGCCCCGGGTTGCCGGTGACCCCGACCACTGAGGTGATGCTGACGATTCGCCCTTTGCGGGCCTTCATCATGCCGCGCAAAACGGCCTTGGAAAGCCGGAACACCGAAGCCAAATTGGCATCGAGCACCGCGTCCCAGTCTTCTTGTTTCATGCGCAGCAACAAGGTGTCGCGGGTGATGCCGGCGTTATTGCAAAGTATGCTGACGGCGCCCTCCCTGGAGTCGATGTCCGCGAACAACGCGGCCACCGATTCCGGTTTGACCACGTCGAGCACCGCACCGCGGCCGCCGCGCGCCGCCAGCTGCTCACTGATTCGTTCGGCACCCTGCGCCGTGGTCGCGGTCCCGATCACACGGGCGCCGTCTTGCGCAAGACGTTCGGCAATGGCGGCGCCGATGCCACGCGACGCGCCGCTCACCAATGCAACTTCTCCAATCAGCATAGGCAAATCCTCATTAAATGCCAGCCGCGGCGAGCGCGTCGTCGACGGCCTGCGGATCCTCGAGCGCGATCATTTTCAGATCGCGGTTCTTGTCGATGCGCCGGTTCAAACCGGTCAACACCTTGCCGGGTCCGCACTCGAGAATCAAAGTCGCGCCCGCCGTAATCATGGTTCGCAAAGTCGCCGCCCAATACACCGGCGTGTACAGTTGCTTGACCAGACCTGCGCGTATGCCTTCGGCGCTCGAATGCGTTTTCACGTCCACTCCATACACCGCTATGTCCGCAGCCGGCGTAAACTCGGTGCTTGCGAGCCGCTCCCGCAACTGTTGCGCCACAGGCTGCATGAGTGAACTGTGCGCGGGAACGCTGATGGGCAAGGCCAGCGCGCGACGCGCGCCCTTGGCGTTGGCGATTTCGATGGCGCGCTTCACCGCGGTGGCGTGGCCGGCGATCACCACCTGCGCGGGCGCATTGAAATTCACCGCCTCTACGATCTCACCTTCAGATGCTTCCTCGCACGCAGCCTCGACGTCGATGTCTTCCAAGCCGAGGATGGCGGCCATCGCGCCCGCCCCCGGCGGTACCGCGGCCTGCATCAATTCGCCGCGGTATTTCACCAAATCCACGGCGCTCTTGAAATCTAAAAAGCCGGCCGCGACCAGGGCCGTGAATTCACCGAGGCTGTGACCGGCCATCGATTTCGGGGGCGCGCCGCCGCGTTCTCGCCAGAGACGAAAGGTCGCCACGCCTGCCGTGAGCATGGCCGGTTGGGTGCATTCGGTGAAGTTCAGCGATTCCAGGGGACCCTCCTGGCACCGCCGCCAAAGATCGTAGCCCAATACGTCGGAGGCCTCTGCGAATGTAGCCTCGATCACCGGCGATACCTTTGCCAATGAACTCATCATGCCGATCGCCTGTGAGCCTTGGCCGGGAAAAACTAATGCTAATGACATGAAATGACCCTAGAGGCGAGAACGGTGGCGAATTATAGCGGTACTCAAGGACAGTGCAGCCCCAACCAGCAAACCCGCCAGTGCGCCGTATAAATGCGCATCGACGACGATCAAGGGCGCCACCGTAGCGCCCAAACGTTCCCAAGCAAGTTTAATTCCCAGGCCCAGCACTAAAATCCAGCGGTCCCAGGCGCACTCGGCGAAATGCTTCGCGGCACCCGCGGCCATCACCGAATGCAGGACACCGGATGCGCCGACGTACCAGCTGACGTTCGGACTGAGCCACCAGAGACCGGAACTGATGGCCAAGGCGCCCGACAGCACGATTGCTAACCATTCTACGGCATCGAAGTCCTTCGCGAACAAAGACCACATCAGCACCAGGCCCAATTCATTCAACATCAAATGATGAATGTCCAGATGCACGAAGTGGGCTGTCAGCAACCGCCACCAACCGCCGGCGGCGATCGCGCTGCGATCATAGCGTAGCAATTCGTTGGCGCTGTCGCCAAGGACCGACACAAAATCCAGCGTCAATAAAATCAGCAGCAACCAAATCCATCGGCCGCGATCCCACTGTAGGGCGCTGGCAATCGATGTAAGGCGATTTGCCCAGTCACGGGGCATGAGTCTCGCGTATTTTGGTATCATTCTAATGAATTCCCGAGGTCACTATGCGCAATGCCCAACGCGGTTTTACTCTCATCGAGATCATGGTCGTGGTCGTCATTCTCGCAGTGCTGGGCGCGCTCGTGGTGCCTAAGATATTGGAGAATGTCGATAAAGCCCGCGTCACACGGGCGCAAAGCGACATTCGCGCGATTCAAACCGCGTTGGATCTGTACCGGCTGGACAACTTCAAGTACCCGACCACCGAACAGGGGCTGCAGGCGCTGGTCAAGCAACCCGCCGATCCCAGCATCACCAACTATCGCGCCGGCGGCTATCTGGGCTCGCTGCCCAAAGACCCGTGGAACAACCCCTATCAATACGTCAATCCGGGGGCCGATGGGCGCGAATACGACATTACGACGTTGGGCCGAGACGGCAAGCCCGGCGGCGAGGGCTATGACGCCGACATCAGCACGACCACCCTCGATCAAAAATAGCCGCCACCAGCGGCGCCGCGCCATGCGCAGCAAGGGCTTTACGCTGGTTGAGATATTGGTGGTAGTTCTCATCATGGCCATCGTCATCTCACTGGCAATCCTGTCCATCGGTGCGCCAGGACGCGACACTCAACTCGACGAAGAAACGCGGCGCATCGAGGGCCTGGTCGGGCTGCTGCACGAGCGTGCGCTGCTCGAGGGCCGCGACTTCGGGCTACGTATCGAGCCCGCGGCGTATGAGTTTCTGGTGTACGATTCGCGGCGCGATCGCTGGACGACTTTGGATCAGGATCGCGAATTCCGCCACCGCGATTTGCCCAGCGGTGTGAGTTTCCAGCTACAACTTGATTCACAGGTGGTCGTCCTCAAAGCGCTGCAGAGGAACCTATCGGGCGACGACCCGCCCCCGAACCCGCAATTGGCCATCGCGGCGAGCGGCGAAGGCACCCCGTTCAAACTTATCCTGTCGCGGGAAGGAACCTCGGCCAGGGCGACGGTCGACGGCGATGCCTTGGGCAAGATCACGCACAAGAACTCGGACCAACAGGACAAGCCGTCGTGAAATCGCGCAGCATTCGCCCCGCCGCCGGCTTCACTTTGGTGGAAGTGCTGGTGGCATTGATGATCGTCGCGATGGGTCTGGCCGCCCTCATGATTGCGGTCAGCGGCACCGCCCGCACCAGCGGCTATTTGCGCGACAAGACTCTTGCCCAATGGATAGCGCTCAACCGCCTGTCGGAAGTGCGCTTGAACGTATCCAAATTCGGGCAAAACACCGATACCGGCGTACTCGACTACGCGAGCCGCACTTGGCATTACGATACGCGCTACTTCACCACCAGCATCCCGAGCATGAAGCGCGTCGTGGTGCGCGTGTGGGCGGGCGAGGCCAAAGCCCAGGGCAATCCCCTAGCCGAATCGATTGGCTTCGTGGGGACCTCGCTCGCCGCGCCAGGCGGCTCCAATGTCGACTGGGGTCTCGGCAGCGCGCCCTTGGTTCCCCCCGCCGGCACGGGCCAAACGGGAGCCACGTCGGCTACTCCGGCGACGACCACGACAACGACAACTCCGACGACCACGACGACTACTCCATGAACCATCGAAGGAGTACCTCGAGTAAGCCAAGGAGCACGTTCCAACGGGTTGTCACCGATGGCTTCACCCTGATCGAGGTGCTGGTGGCGCTGTTGATCCTAGGCATCATGTCCGCCTTGGGCTATGGCACCTACCGCACCGCGCGCATCTCGGCCGAACGCACCGAGGAGTCGCTGAAGCGCTCGCGCGAGATCGAATTCGGCATGCGGATGCTGGTGCAGGACTTCGCGCAAATGGTGCCGCGCCCGGTACGCGATCAATTGGGACAAAGAGCGCCGGCGCTGCGCGGAACGAGTGGCGCCGGCACGCTTTCAACGTCGTCCACGCTTTCAACGTCGAACGTCTCAGGCTCGAGTCTCAACGTCACCGGCTCGACCGCGAGCGGCAATTCCACCAATAGCTTTGGCGCGAATGCCCCTTCCAGTTCCTCCGTCGCCTCCATCGTCGACCTGACGCGCGGCGGATGGTCCAATACCGCCGGACAACAACGCGGCACTTTGCAAAGAGTCTCGTACACCTTGGTCGATGATGTGCTGAAGCGCAGCTACCAAACCTCGTTGGACACCGTGTCGGGCAATAAGCCGGTGGTGCAGGATTTATTCACGGGCGTGAAAGCCATCCAATTCCGCTATCTCGACAGCAATCAATCGTGGCAGAGCGCCTGGTCGGTGCAAAGCGCATCCGCAGACAGTGGATGGACGCGGCCGGTAGCCGTGGAAATCACCATCGAGTTCAACGACTGGGGCCGTGTGCGGCGACTGATCGAGGTGGCCGGGTGAATGCACGAACCCACTTCAGACCGCCTGCGCAGCGCCAGCGCGGCGTAGCGCTCATCATCGCCCTGATTTTAGTCGCCCTCGCCACCGTTCTCGCGTCGAAACTGACTTTCGATGGATTCCTCGAGCGTCGGCGCGCCGTGGGGGTGCTCGCCGCGGAACAAGCCCAGCAGTTTGGGATGGGGGCAGAAGCCTTGGCGGCCGACGTATTGGCGCGCGATCAACAAACCAGTCCCAACCTTACGACCCTGGCGGCATCCTGGGCGCAACCCACCCAACCGCAGCCGATTACCCCGCAGGATGACCCGGAAGCAGAGCCCATAGGAATCTGGGAAGGCTCGCTGGAGGACCTGCAGGGCCGCTTTAATTTGAATAACCTGGGCAGAGTCATCTCCGACGGCAAAGGCGGCAGCATGCAAGATCCCGTGCCTTTAGAACAATTTCAACGCCTGCTTGCGGCTGTTGGTTTGGAAACCAAATGGGCAGGCATGGCTCGAGATTGGATCGATGCCGACGATGTGCCGGGCTCGCCGGACGGAGCTGAGGATGCGGTTTATACATCGCAAACTCCGCCCTATCGAACCGGAAATTGGCCCATGATGTCGGCCAGTGAGTTGATGAGTCTCGCGGGTTTCGGCGCCGATCGGTATCACAAGATCGCACCCTTCGTCACCGCATTGCCGGCAGCGAACGTGCCGATCAACATCTGTACAGCCAGCGTTCAAGTAATTGAAAGCCTGGACGAAAAATTAAACGGATCTGGTTTAGGAACTCCTGAAGAAATAGCCAACGCGCGCAAGAGCGGTTGCTTTCCGGACACCTCGACTTTTAACAGTATGATGGGGACCGAATTGACCAAGAAGCTCAATGGTCTCTACGGTACGACGAGCAAGTATTTCCGACTGACCACCCGCGTCACCCTTGGCAATACGGAGTTCACCTTGTACAGTCTTTTGTTGCGCGTGAACGGCGGCAAGGTGACGCCGCTGTTGCGCTCTTTCGGAACGACCTAACGATGCCGCAAGTTCTCCTGTTACGCCTCCCCTCCTCCGCGCAGGAAGAGACTGAGTGGCTGATGATCGACGCGGGCGGCGTATCGGCCACCACGCGGCAACGCGGTCCTTTGAGCCTGGCGGCCGCATTGGCGCGCGGCTCGAACGTGGTCGTCCTGGCGCCGTCGATGCAGATTCTACTGGCGGAACCGGAATTGCCTCCCGGCAGCGGCGTCAGATTGGCGCGGGCGGTGCCCTTCGCTTTGGAGGAGCAACTCACCGAAGACATCGATCAGTTGAGCTTCGCCATCGGACGACGCAGGCGCAGCGGCGGCACTCCGGCGGCGGTGGTATCCCGCGCCGTCCTGCAAGAATGGCTGGCACAGTTGGCCGAGGCGGGCATCGAACCCCTGGCAATATATCCGGATATTTCTTTGATGCCGGACAATCCAGGCCAAACTGTATTGTGGCTCGAGAAGGGCCGCCTCGCCGTGCGCCGCCCTGGCGCGCTGCCCTTCGCCGTGGAATTATCGCCGGTGAGCGATGCTCTGGTGGTTGCCGGTGTGATTCCCGATCCCTTGCACCGCGCCGGTGAACCGAAGATGCTCGAGAGCATCGTGCTCTATGCCACGCGCGACGATTGGGCGCGTGCCAAGGAGGAATTCGAGCAACTCGCCGACAAATTCGATTCGCTGCGTGTGCAGCTGCTCGCCGATGGTCCGCTGCCATGGCTTGCAGGCGGACTTGCCGGCAGCGAAGCGGTCAACCTGCTACAAGGAGAATTCGCTCGTGGCACCGACTACGGCGCCCGCTGGCGTCAATGGCGTACCGCCGCCGCTCTTGCAGGCGCCCTGCTGCTGTCGCACGTAGGCGCACAAGCCTTGCAGATTCGTCATGCCAACCGCGCAGCGGCGGCGCTCGACGGCGAAATCGCGAACGTCTTTGCGACGGCCATGCCCGGCGAAGCACTGCGAGATCCGCGCCGGCAAATGCAGGTGCGGCTCGATCGCATCCGTAAGTCCGGTGCCGGCCCGGAAAATTTTCTACGCACTCTGCAAACCCTGGGCGGCGCCATGCAAGTCACGCCCAAGGCCAGCATCGATTCCTTGAGCTATAGGGAAGATTCTCTCGACCTGAAGGTGAGCGCACCGAGTCTCGCCGCCCTGTCGCAATTGTCGCAATTCGTGGGCAAGCAAGGCATGGCGGCGGAGATCCAATCCTCGACTCCCGTTCCCACCGGAGTCGAGGCGCATATGCAAATACGCACTCAGGCTTCGCGGCCGCGTCCATGAATACACTCCGTGCTTGGTATGCGGGCCTGCAGCAACGCGAGCAGCGCATGGTTACGATCGGCGCAATCGGCATGGCCGCACTTTTCTTGGTGATGGCGGTACTCGTGCCGCTGCAATCGGCGGTGTCGACGGCAGTCAAGCGCAGTCAGACCAAGCGCGAGGATTTGGCATGGATGCAGGCAAATGCCGCTACCATCAGAGCGGGCGGCAATCAGTTCGCCGCAGACACCGGCGAAGCCCCGGTCGTGTTGGTCGACAGAATCGCGCGCGAATTGGGATTGGCTGCCGCTCTACGCGGCACCCAGCCCAATGGCACGGGCGTGCGCGTGCAACTGGAGGGCGCGCCCTTCGACATCTTGGCGACTTGGCTCGGCAAGCTGGATGAGAACTATGGGCTGGCCGTCGAATCGATTACGGTGGACCGTGCCTCCCGCCCGGGAGTGGTGAATGCCAGTATCACGTTCACCCAACCGCGGCTCTAAGCTCCCGCGACCGCGACCTTCGATTTGGCCATGGGTTCTAATCGTCTCATGCGCAGTCGTCACGGTCATCGCTGCGGCGCTGCCGGCGTCGCTGGTAGGCCATTTTTTACCGCCTGAGGTGCGCGCCGGCGATTTCTCCGGCAGCCTGTGGCACGGCTCGGCCGGGAAAATCACCGTCAACTCCCGCAATGCAGGAGCTCTCGAATGGTGGCTGCACCCCGCAGCATTGCTGCGTCTGGCCGTGGCGGTGGACCTGCATTGGGTCAAGGGGGGCAGCGTCCTCGAGGCTTCAGCAAACTTCGATCGGCATGGCTTTGCGGCGAGCGGCATCAAAGGCGGCGGGCCCCTCGAAGACTTGCATGATTTCGGGATCGCGACGCCGTGGCGCGGCATGACCAGCGTCCAATTCAGCGAATTGAAAGGCGATTTTGGCAAGCTGTCGACGGCCGTGGGAAATATCTCGGTGTCGAATCTTGCATCGCCGCAGGTTGCCGACGACGCTGACTGGGGTGCCTATGAACTGCGACTGGCTCCCGGCGCGGTCGCCGCCGATGGCAGCGTCAGCGCGGAACTCAACGACAGCGGGGAGGGTCCCCTGGAAGCCAGGGTACATATCCGACTCTCACCCTCTGAGAGCACGGGATTGATAACCGGTACCGTGAAGGAACGTCCTGACGCACCTGCGGGCGTGCGCACCGAACTCGACGGTCTGTCGCAACTTCACGGCCGAGACTCTCAGGGACGAATCCCCGTCGAACTGGAATTTACGTTCTAGGGCGCCCATTCGCGCCACGCCCGCATCAGCGGGAAGTACAGTCCAAGCCGTACGGGTTCGGGACCCAATCGCTGCGCCAGCGCGGCGTAGCGGTTCAGCTGCGGGCGATAGCGCTCCACTTCGCTCTCGAGGAACTCTTGCAAACCGCCGCCCAGATGTTGACTGGTCTTATAGTCGATGACCCACCGCACTCCGTCGTCGTCGATGAAACTGCGGTCAAAAATCACGTGTACCACTTCGCCTTGCCAGCGTCCCGACAAGGCATGTTCGCGCAAATCCTCGCGCCTCTGTTGCATAATCCAGCGGCCGCGCGGGTCATTTCGCACGGCTTGCAAAGCCGCCGCGACTCGCGTCGCGGCGTCGTCGAGTCGATCTGGCGGCACCCCGTGCAAGGCGAGCCAGCGCCGGAAATGCGCCTGGCGGGTACTCAGGTCTTGCTCCGCGCTCTCCAAATTCATGGTTTGCAATTCCGCATGAACCAGGCTGCCGACCCGACGTGCCGTTTCCCCGGCCCAATCGAACACCGGGATCTCCGCGCGCGCGCCACGCGCCGAGCTTGCCGGCTCCCCGAGAATCGAACCGCCGCTGAAGGTAGGCGACCATCCCGCCGGCACACGGGTCAAGGGACCGCCGCGGGGTGCGCCATCGCCCTGAATTTGCGCAATCGCGGCGAATTCCACCGCGCAGAACTGCGCGCCCGCGGTCGGCCACAGTACGCCGAGCAAACTGCCGGCCCGCGGCGACCACGATCCGTGTGCGCCCTCCTGCGGCTCCGCCGATTCATCGCAGCGGCCGATCGTCGCAGTCAAGCGCAGCTGCCATTTCGCGCGCGTACACGCCACATACAGCAGGCGTTCAGCTTCGAGCGCCGCTGCATCACGTTGCTGGTGGCGGAGGAATTCGAACAGCCGATCACTGTTGGCACCGACCGCCGGCCGCGCGGCCATCACCATGCCGTCGCGTCCGGTGCGCGCAAATTGATGCGAAATCAACAGCTGCTCGCGGTCGCGCGGCACGTGCCGATCCAGCGCCGGCACGACTACCATGTCGAATTCCAAACCCTTAGCCTTGTGGATCGTCATGATTTCCACGGCCGCGCCGGCGGCGCCATGGTCCGCGTACAGATCCGCGAAACAGCCGGGCAAATCGGCCGCGTCGGGCAGTCCAGCTCGCTCCAGCTCGCTCACGCGCGCAAACGCCGCGGCCGCCAGATCAAGCTCCTGCGCCGATGCGGCACAACTCGCACCGCCGAGGCAAAGCCAGGTGCGCTCAACCCAGCGCGCGATGGATCCGTCATTGCGGACGCGAAAAGCTGCCGCGAATATCTGCTGCAGGCGATGGCAGCGTTCGCGGCCGTCTTCAGTGAGCTGACTTAAAACGCCCGCCTCGCCCAATGCCTCCCACACCAGCGGCGCGCCCCGGGCAATCACCAGCAAATCGGCCAAACAGATTCCCGCCCAGGGGGCGCGCAGCACGGCGAGCCATGCCGTGCGGTCGCCGAGATGCAGCAGCGCGCAGAGCAGCATGATGATGTCGCGCACGATGGCGCGATCCTGCAGCGGTTCGATGTCGACGGCGCGAAAAACGATGCCGCGCGCGCGCAAAGCGCCGGCGATTTCCCGCGCATGGCTTCTGGCGCGCACCAGCACGGCGATGCGCCATTGCGGATGAAGCGCCGTTTGCGTGGCGATCATGTGCGCGATTGCCGCCGATTCCGCGGCGTGGCTCGCGAACCCCCGCATTTCGACATTGGGCGCGGCCCGCTGCGATTCGTCCGACTCCGCCGCGGCGGGCTCACTGGGGCGAAACGCGATCGCGCCGCGATCGCGATCGTCGCTCGCCGGCATAATGCTGGAAAAACAGCCGTTGATCCACTGCACCACAGACCGCGCGGATCGAAAATTATCGCGCAGGCGTTGCACTTCGAATCGGACTTCGCCGATGCCCTCCTCAGCGAGTTCCAGAAAGGCGCGAACCTCGGCTTGGCGGAATCCATAAATCGACTGCATCGGATCGCCGACGCAAAAGACCGTACGTCCATCGCCGGCCTGCCAGCCGGCGGTCATGAGCCGCAACAATTCCAGCTGCGTGCTCGAGGTATCCTGAAACTCATCGACCAGAATATGTTGCAACCGGTAATCGAGGCGTAGCCCGAGATCCGTCGGTTCCGCCGCCGACCCCAGGGCACGCAGCGCGGCCAACGACACCGCCGGAAAATCCACGGCGCCTCGTTCACGAAACACTTGCTCCAACTGTGCCGCAGCGAGCACCAGCACTTGCGCCACTTCGCGAACCCGCGCCCATTGCTCATCGCTGTAGAAGGGCTCCGGCAGCGCGCGAATCTGCATCAGCAACCGCCGGGCCCGCGGATCGCGATCCAGTTCCCGCAGCAAATCCATCATCGAGGCCTTGTCGGCGCATTGCGCCGGAAAGCCCTCGTTCTTGGTCAACCTCTTGCGAAATGCGCCTTCTGCGGTCAGACATAGCCAGGCAATTGCGCGCCACCGCTCGAGATCCGCAATCTGTGGCCGCACCGCCGTATGGGTCTGCATCCACGAACTCATCGTGAGCTGTTCCGCTCCGAGGCGCTGCGCAGCGCCGCGCATCAGGGGGGATAGTGCGGCGAGTTTTTCCTCCCCCAACGCTTCGTGCGCCCGCACCAGCGTGCGCGTCACCAACAGTTGCAGGTCTTCATCTTGATAAGCCCGAACGCGCCGCAGCTGCGACTCATCGAGCGCACTCGCGACATGCAGCCGCGCCGCGAGCAAGGGCAACCAGCGGTCGCGGTTCGGCAGCATGGCGGCGATCAGCGACATCAATTTGCGCCAGCGCTGATCGTCGAGCGCCAGCACTCTATCGACGGCAACGCCGAATTGGTCATCTTCCTCGTAAGCGAGGGCGCGGCGGGCGGCTTCCTCATAAAAAGCGCTGGAGTCGCCGAGTACTCTAAAGCCGGAGCCCGCTCCGGCCGCGATGGGCAACTGACCGGCCAGCCAGGCATTGAAGGCGTCGATGGTCTCAATGCGCAGACGCGATGGCTGGCGTTCGAGGTCCAAATTCGACGCTTGCAAATGCCGCCTGGCGCAAGCCGCCAAATCGAAAGTTTGCCGATTCATGCCCGGCGGACATTCCGCTTGCTCGGCGTCCGCCAAGGCTTGCAGCACGCGCTCGCGCATTTCCTGCGCGGCGCGGCGCGTGAAGGTGAGCGCCAAGATGCGCTCGGGAGCATCGACCATCGCCAACAAGCGCAGATAGCGCTGCACCAATAGCGTCGTTTTCCCAGAGCCGGCCGGCGCCTGCACCAGGACCGAGCCGTTCGCTTCTATGGCACGCTCGCGCGCGACGGCGTCGCCGGCGATGCGTGGATTGTCATTCATGGGACGTCATGGGCTTGCGCCCCAAGCGTGATCGTCGCGGGCACTCGGCACAGCCCCTGCAGCCGGCAAGATTTACAAGCCTTTGGCGTGGGCGCCACTGCGGCCCTGCCGGCGGCAAAATCCGCCGCGAGTTTCTCGATGCGCCCCGACCACAGATCGATCAATTCTGCAAAATCTTGCCTGCCCTCGAGCGATGATTTGCGTCCGCCCGGTTTGAACAGTGCCCCTCTCTCGGCTTCCGCCACGAAACCGCAATCGGCGGCGTTCACTCTTGCGTAAGCCACCGCGACCAGTGCTTCGGGGCGCTGCAGTGCATAGATCGGCAACTGCGGGTTGTCGGGCCGATCGCCGCGCCAATCAGCGGTCGTGACGCCTGTCTTGTAGTCGAGCAAGACGCGTGAGCCGTCGGACAGGCGATCCACTCGATCTATCCGGACCGCGAACTCGAGGCCGGCGTGGCGCGCGCCCTGGGACCCTTGCTCCAGATATTCCACTTCGAATGATTCCCTGTGACGTTCGACGTCGAGCCATTTGCGCAGAACGGCGTGCATGCGCGCATGCTCGCGCAGCCGCCAGCGCGGCCCCGGATCGCGCCGGCGGCATTGTTTATCGAGCGCGCGCGTCACCGCGTCCTCTACGAGCTCAGTCTGCGTTTCCGGCGACAGGCCGTGCAGAGTGTTCGAATCGCGCAATACCGCCCATATGTGTTCGAGCGCGTAGTGCAGCAAATCGCCGCGCTCTCGTTCATTGAACCCGGGCACCGGGCGTTCCATGCGCTCGGTGCGCAATCGTGTTTCCGCAAAACCCCGAAACGCGCAGCGCGATTGCGCTCTTATGGTCGCGACGCCGCGCGTCCGTTCGACTGCTGAAAATGGCGGGGCCAACTCGTCGTCAAGCCGCTCCAGAACCGGTGCGGCCGCCAACAGCGCGTGCCAATGCGGCTGAGCCACCGTAGGAGAAATCGCTGCCATCGGTGCGGCATCGTGCGGCAGCACCGGACTCGGACGCGCCGCTCGGCCATCGCCGGGGTCGGCATAGCTGAACACGCTACGCGAAGCGCGTGCCGCCCAACAGCCGTGCAAATCAAGCGCGAATCGCAATTGTGATGCCGCGCTTGCCGCGATCACGCCATGTTCGCGCTGCAATCGCACCGGCAACAGCGGAACCGGTTCCGTCGCCGGCGGCCAGCGGTCATCGGTGCAACCCGCGAGCCACAAGCCATCGTAGCGCAGCCACGGATCGATCAATTGTCCGCTCACCCAGATGGCCGGGACGCCGGTCTGCACCTGAAAGGGCGTATCGCGCGCGGCACGCAGCAATATCAGCTGCGCGGACTGGCGCGAGCGCATCCCGAAGAATGCATCGGAGGTTGCCAGAGCAGCCAGCAATTCGCGAAATCGTTCCGCCGATTGATACTCGGTGCTCGACCAGCGGTGGCGCATGGACCATGGTGCGAATTCGAAACACCGATTCCAGGATGCGACCCAGCCGCTCATTGGATGCTCGCCGCGCAATTCGGCCAGCGCCCGCAACCCATCCCGCAAGCGCAGCAAGGCCGCAATGGACCCCAAGTGTTCGCTGCGGGCGATGCGCTCGGCGAGCGCCAGCCACGCCGCGAGGTCGGCTTCCGGCGGACCTAGCCGCCGCAATTGCAGATCCAGCAGTGCCGCCGCCGCGGCTTCGGTGTCGGACGCCTGCAGTTCCGGCGCTCGCAATAAAGCGCTGAACTTCTCGAACGGCACCGCCCCGGTGCTCGCAACCAGAGTGTCCAATGCCAAGCGGACCGTGGCGAAATCAGCCAGCGGTGTTCCCCCCGCCACCGCGTAGAGGGCCCCGTACGGCGCCGCAACTCGTTCGTCCGCCAGCGTGAAGCGCTGCGGCGCCAAGGCCGCATCCATGGCATCGACGACCTGCGCGCGACGTTGAGCCAGGTCAGGAACGCAGACCCAAGCGCGAAAATGCGGACGGGATTGTAAATTCTCGACCGCCCACTCGGCAATCGCGGCCAATTCAGCGCCGGCCGATGGCGCGTGCTTGAGAAGCGCCTCGCGCCGGGGGGCGCTCGGCGACAGCAGCATCGGCCCGTGCCGTTCCAACCAGCGACGGGCGACCGGGCGCCACATCACACTCTCGATCCAGGTGAACGGCTCCGCGGGCGCCGCGCTGCGCGCCAGCAGCTCGTCGGAACTGATGCAGTCCGATTGCCAGCAACGCTCGTCGAAGCGCCGATTCCAATCCAGAAACGCGAGGCACTCCTCGGATCCCTTTGCATGATTCGCGACGGCTTGCAGCGGAATCCCATACTCGACCATGGCGCGGCGCGCGCGCCGCGCGGCGCGGGCGGCTCCCGCCGGTTCGAGTAAGTCGCGTCCCGCGTCGCTGGCGTCGATGACCTCCCGCCACAATTCCCGCTCTTCGATGTCGGTCAAAACGCGCGGCGACGTGGCATCGTCGAGTTGCCGACGCAGGTGCCTTTCGCGCAGCCAGCCGCCGAAATCGCGTACGCGGGGGGTGGGCCAGACGTCGCGCCCTGCATGCCGATAACCCCGCTCAACCGCATCGAATAGCGCCGCCGCGAGCTCGGTATTCGGCGTCAGAATGGTTTGGCCAGCGGCGGCGGCCGCCATCAGGCCGGGTGTTATGAGTTCGGCGCTCAATCCGCCTCGAGTAATTCTTCGATCCGCGCGAACACCGTCGCGAGGACCTGGGGCTCCGGTAGATTTGTGATGCGAAAGCAATTTTTATACGGGACGTTGAAACTCACCCCCGGAGCCACCAACACATGTTTCTTTTCGAGCAAGTCGAGCGCGAAAACCTGGTCGTCGAAATTCGGTAGGACGTCGCCGCGCACTTCCACGAACGAGTATAGAGCCCCCATGGGCCGCGATAGCTGTAGAAATCGACTGCGCGCGACTCCGTCGAGAATGCTCTGTCGCGATGCGTAGAGGCGCCCGCCCGGGCGCGTCAATTCACGCACGCTTTGATATCCGCCGAGCGCCGTCTGCACCGCCCACTGACCGGGCACGTTGCTGCAAAGACGCAGAGAAGACAGCAACTCGAGCCCGCTGAGGTATTCGCCCGCGCTTTCGATGTCGCCGGAAAAAGATGCCCAACCGACCCGATAACCGCATGCACGATACACTTTGGACAAACCGCTCATCGTGCAGCAGAGCGTGTCGTTGACCAAGGTCGCCATGGGCACGAATTGCGCATCGTCATAGAGAATCTGATCGTAGATTTCGTCGCACAAAACCACCAGACGGTGCTTCTCCGCCAGCCGCGCAATGGCCGTCAGCACCTCGCGCGGGTAAACGGCGCCCGTCGGATTGTTCGGGTTGACAATGACGATGGCACGCGTGCGCTTGCTCACGAGTGCCGCGATTTCTTCGGGGTCCGGTACAAAGCTGTTGGCGGGGGAGCACGGATAGTGCACCGCTCGACCGGCGTTGAGATTCACCGCGGCGGTCCACAGCGGATAGTCGGGACTCGGCACCAACACCTCGTCGCCGGAATTGAGCAACGCGCGCAAGCTGAGGTCGATCAGCTCGCTGACTCCATTGCCAATGAACACCTCTTCGGCCGTCACCCCGCGCACCCCGCGCTCCTGCTGTTGCATCACCACGGCCTCGCGTGCCGGAAAGATACCCTTTTGGTGCACGTAACCCTCGCTATTGCGAAGGTTTTCGATCATGGCCAGGCGCATGGTTTCGGGCGTTCTGAAGCCGAAAGCATAGGGATTGCCGATGTTGAGCGATACGATGTCGTAACCCATGCGTTCCATTGCCAAAGCACGGTGGGCAAGTTTTCCGCGAATTTCATACCGCACATTCGCGAGCCCCGTGCTGGGGCGAACGGTTTTTCGTTGTGTCATGTCGTCAAGGATAGCGGAAATTCCTTCGCTCGGTGGCAGGCAACCCGATGTCCCGGCGCGGTTTCCTCGAGTGACGGCGCCAGCGTCGCACATACCCCGACGGCGTAGGGGCAGCGGCCGCGATATGTGCAACCGACGAGGTACGGCGAATTCTCGGGCTCACAAATCGGCGCTGCCAAAAGGGATGGCGCGGCGCGGGTGGCACCCGGGAAGGCCGCCGGTACGGCGGCCAACAGCGCCCGCGTATACGGATGCACGGGCGCCGCGAACAGCGCATCGCGGGGCGCGGTTTCCAGCAATTCGCCCGCATACATGACGAGCACTCGATGACTCACGTGCCTCACGATGGCCAAGTTATGGCTGATGAACAGCATTGCGGTGCCCACGTCCCTCTGCAAGTCGAGCAGCAAGTTGACTATCTGCCCCTGGATGGACACGTCCAGAGAACTAACCGGTTCATCGCATATCAGGAACTCTGGAGCCATCATCATGGCACGGGCGATCCCAATGCGTTGGCACTGCCCGCCGCTGAACTCATGGGGATAACGTTCACCCATGGCCGAAGTGAGACCCACCCGCTCCAGCATTGCGTTCACCCGCGACCGATGCGTCTCGGCACCCAAGGACGCCTCGAAAATCCTCAACGGTTCGGCGATGATGTCCCGCACACGCATACGTGGGTTCAAACTGGCGAGCGGATCCTGAAAAACGATCTGCAACTCGCGACGCAGACGGCGCAGCGATATCGAATCGCACGCCAACAAGTCCTGGCCGCGCCACATCACCGACCCCTTGGATGCGCGGACCAGTCGTAGAATCGCACGTGCCAAGGTGGATTTTCCGGATCCCGACTCGCCGACCAGTCCCAGGGTCTCGCCGGCAAACAGATCAAAACTCACGTCGCGCACCACGGCGCGTGAGCCGAACCGCACGTCCAAATCCCGCACCTGCAAGAGAGGCGCAACGTCGCTCACGGCAACAGCGGATAGTGGCAAGCCACGCGGCTGGAATCATCCGCTTCGAGAAGTAGCGGCCTGTCGAGACGGCATTTCTCGAGCGCACGCGCACAGCGCGGAGCAAACGCGCAGCCCTGCGGCCACTCACCCGGCTGCGGCGGCTGCCCCGGCAGAGTCGCCAATCGTTCCCGACGCGGGCCCGACAAACTCGGCACGCACTCGAGCAGTTCGGCGGTGTAAGGATGCAGCGGCCGCTGGAATAATCCCGTGGACCTCGCACTCTCCACGATCCTGCCGGCGTACATCACCACAATTCTATCCGCCAGCCCCGCCACCACCCCGAGGTCGTGGCTGATCAGCACCAGCGCCATGCCGATTTGTTCGCGCATCGAGCGCAGCAAATCGATGATTTGCGACTGAACCGTCACATCGAGCGCGGTAGTGGGTTCATCTGCAATCACGAGTGCGGGATCACACAGCAAACTCATGCCAATCATCACTCGCTGGCGCAGCCCCCCCGACAGCTCGTGCGGATACTGATCGAGCCTGCGCTTAGGCTCCGGTACCCCGACGCGCTCCAACATGCGGTGCGCCGCGCCTCGCGCCTCGCGCCAGGACAGTTTTGAATGGCAGACCAGTACTTCGGCGAGTTGCGTTCCAATCTTCAAATGCGGAGTCAAGGAAGTCATCGGGTCCTGGAACACCATGCTGAGCTTCGACCCGCGAACGCGGTTTAGGTGGGTGGCATCGGCGGCCAATATTTCCGCACCCTCGAAGCGAACACTGCCATCAAGCGTGGCGTTGTCCGCCAGCAATCCCATCGCCGCCATGAAGATCTGGGTTTTTCCAGACCCGGATTCGCCGACGATTCCGAGGCATTCGCTGCGTAAAACCTCCATGGAAACCTCGCGCACAGCGGCGATGCTCACGCCTCCCTGCTTGAAGTTCACACTTAGGTTGTCGATGCTCAACGTCGCGTGCACTTTCAGCGCTCTTTCGCGTCGAGAGCATCACGCAATCCATCGCCGAAAATATTCAAGCAAAGCAGCAGCAGCGCCAGCAATCCCCCCGGTATCAACAGTATCCACGGAGCCGCTTCCATTTCGCCGGCGCCTTCGGCGATCAAGGTGCCGAGGCTCGCGTGCGGCTCCTGCACACCCAGACCCAGAAAGCTCAAGAAGCTCTCTAACATCATGATTTGCGGCACGGTCAACGTCGCATAGACTATGACTGGACCAATGACATTCGGAATGACGTGCTTGAAGATGATACGCCCTGCGCCGGCGCCCGAGGCCACCGCAGCCTCGATGAACTCTCGGTGGCGAATGCTCAACGTCTGTCCACGCACGATGCGCGCCATGGTCAGCCATCCGACAGCGCCGATCGCCAAGAACAACAAATACTCGTTGCGTCCAAAAACGACGGTGAGGAATATCACGAAAAAAATCAGCGGCAGCCCGCTGAGTATTTCGATGATGCGCATCATCAGATGATCGGTGTGACCGCCTACGTAGCCCGCGATCGCGCCATAACAAATCCCGACGACTAAACTCACCACACTCGCCACCAGGCCGACGCCCAACGACACCCGCGTTCCCTCGAGGGTGCGTGCGTAGAGATCGCGACCGAGCCTATCGGTGCCGAACCAATGGGCGCTCTGCAAGGCAGGTTGGGTCGCCACATGCGACCAATCCAAGGTCTCGGCTCCATTCGGGTTGAACGCCGGTCCGAATACAGTGATCAGCACGATGAGGGCCATGATGCACATCGCGATCAGAGACCCCGGATTCGCCGTCAACCGTCGTAGCGTATCTTGCAAGAGAGTGCTCATCTCTGGAGTCTGACGCGAGGATCGAGCCATGCATATAAAAGATCTACCAGCAATCCCATCGAAATGAGCAAGGTTGAATAGATGATGACCATCCCCAGGACCAATGTGTAGTCTCGGTTGAGCGCGCCTTGCACAAGGTACCGCCCTATCCCGGGTAACCCGGCGATGGACTCCACGACCAAGGAACCCGTCATGATCGAAGCCACCGCCGGCGCCAAATAGCTCGCCACCGGCAGCAAACTGGGGCGCAGCGCATGGCGAAAAATAATGGTTTTCAGTGGGAGGCCTTTGGCGAGTGCGGTACGAATAAAATGACTGCGCAGCACTTCCAACATGTTGCCCCGCGTCAGACGCGCAATCACACTCAGAGGCGGCAGCGCCAGCGCAATCACCGGCAGTACCAAGTGACGCATGGAGCCGGGCTCCCAACCGGCGACGGGCAGCCAATGCAAATGAATTCCAAACAGCAAGCCGAGAAAGGGCAAAACCACGAATGAGGGGATAGCGATGCCCACGACCGCCAAGGCCATCGCCGCGTAGTCGGAGGCACTGTTGTGGTGAAGCGCGGCGAAAATCCCCATCGGTACTCCAAAGCACAAGGCAAGTACCATGGCAATCACCCCCAGTTGCAAGGTCACCGGAAAGCCCTGGCCGATCAGTTCGGTTACCGAAAAGTCCTTGTACTTGAAAGAGGGACCGAAATCGCCGTGCGCCAGCGCTTCGAGGTAGCGGCCATATTGGACCAGGACGGGTTTATCCAGGCCATAGGCGCTATTGAGGTTTGCCATGATTTCAGGAGGCAACGTCTGCTCTTGATCGAACGGACCGCCGGGGGCCGCGCGAATCAGGAAAAAAGCCATGGTAATGATGACGAACAAAGTGGGAATGGCGCCGGCTAGACGCGACAAAAAGTAGCGAAACATCGCGGCAAGTCTATCGATTGACCGCAAGGTGGACAAGGGAAGCAGCGATCCCTAAACTGGCGCGCCGAAATCATCGGCGTCGTTCGCCGATACCCATTTGTTCGAGGCTTGATGGAACCGACACGACCAATCCGTGCACTCATACGTGGGCTCGACGCGCTCACGGTTCTGAACTTGCGCGACGGTGCGACGGTGTCTCAAGTGGCTCACGAGATTCATCTGCCGCGAACCACGGCCTACAGAATTTTGGAAACCCTGTGCAAAGCCGGATTCGTATTTCGCGATGCCGCCGACGACCGCTACCGGTTGACCATATTGGTCCGCGGCTTGAGCGACGGGTTCGACGATGAAGCGTGGGTGACCCAGATCGCGAAACCATTCATTGCCGAACTATGCAGCGAAATCGTCTGGCCGGTATCTATCGCCACATTGTCGGGAACGACCATGATGGTCCGCGAATCCACCGACCATAGCAGCCCATTGGCGCTCGAGCGCTATTGCGCCGGTTTTAGAGCGCCGTTGCTTTCGACGTCGGCTGGACGGGTATATCTCGCTTTTTCGCCGCTGTCCCAGCGCGATACACTCATCGAAATTCTGGCGCGCTCGCACAAGGAAGACGATAAACCGGCGCGCGCACGCGCCGAACTGCTGCGCAGCTTAGGCGAGATCAAAATGCAGGGCTACGCGACCGCCTCGCGCGCGCGTCGGATGGAGGAGGAAATCAGCCTCAGCGTGCCGATTCTCCTGGCCGACCGCGTTTTGGCCGGCCTGACGGTGCGCTTTGCCGGCGCCGCGGTGCCTCAGGAAAACGCCATCGAACGATTTTTGCCGAAGCTGCGCCAGTGTGCACTCAGAGTCAGTACTTTGTTTTCGCAACAGCAGGCTGAGGCGCGCGAAGAGCACAGCAGAACCCGCGGAATAAAAGGGGTCGACCCCGTCAATTTGGGCGCGTGAGCGCCTGAGGAAATTCAATGCAGAAGATCATGGTATGTATCAAGCGCGTGGTCGATTACAACGTGCGCATCCGCGTAAAACCCGACGGTAGCGGAGTGCTGCTGGATGGCGTGAAAATGAGCGTGAATCCGTTCGACGAAATTGCGCTCGAAGAAGCCTTGCGTATCAAGGAACGCGGCGCGAACATCGAAGTTGTCGCGGTCAGCATCGGTATCGCGGACACTCAGCAACAGCTACGCACGGCCCTGGCGATGGGTGCCGATCGGGCGATTCTGGTGCAAAGCGATGCAGCCGTTGAGCCGTTGACGGCTGCACAAATTTTTCTTGCCCTCGCGCGCAAGGAAAGTCCCGATTTGATTTTCTTGGGCAAACAAGCCATCGACGATGACGCCAATCAGACCGGTCAAATGCTGGCCGCCATTTGGGAGCGGCCGCAGGCAACGTTTGCGTCAAAAGTGGAGCTTGGCGACGGCAAGGCCATCGTCACGCGTGAGGTGGATGTCGGACTCGAAACCATCGAAGTGGACCTCCCGGCCGTGATCACCGTTGACCTTCGCCTGAATGAACCGCGGTACGTGAAGTTGCCCGACATCATGAAGGCCAAGAAAAAGCCGTTGGACGTGACTTCGCTCGACACTCTGGGCGTCAGTGCAGGAGTGCTGCTCAAGACACTGAAAATCGAGCCGCCACCGCAACGCCAAAAAGGAATGATGGTCAAGGATGTTGCGGAGCTCGTCGAAGTACTCAAGAAAAAGGGTTTGATCTGATGCACAAGATACTCATCGTCGGCGAGCACGACGGCAAAACACTGAATCCCGCCACGGCAAAATGCGTGACGTGCGCCAAGTCGATTCCCGACGGCGAAGTCACCATAGTACTGCTGGGAGTGGATACCGCCGCGGTTGCCGCCCAGGCCGCCACGGTCGCGGGCGTCCATTCGGTCCTGCGGGTGGACCGGGCGGAAAACGAGCATCCTCTCGCCGCCATTTTCGCACCGCAACTGGCCGCGCTCGCCCCGCAGTTCTCGCATGTCTTCGGGCCGTCGACGAGTTTCGGCAAGGACCTCATGCCGCGCATTGCAGCACTGCTCGGCGTGCCGCAAGTGAGCGACTTGATGGCGGTCGAGTCGGCTTACCGATTTCGCCGGCCGATATACGCCGGCAACGCCATAGTGACGGTGGAAGCCGATCCTACGAAGAAGCTCATCGCCACCGTACGTGTGGCGTCTTTCGACGCCGCCGCTAACGGCGGCCATGCCACCATCGAGTCCAAGAGCATCAGCGTTGCTCTACCCACACACACGCGTTACCTTGGAGCAAAGAGCGGTTCGACCGATCGGCCTGACCTGCAGACCGCGGCCCGCGTCGTCTCCGGCGGACGCGCACTCGGCAGCGCCGAGAACTTCAAGATGCTGCTTAGCCTGGCCGACAAAATCGGCGCGGCGGTCGGCGCGTCGCGCGCCGCAGTCGATGCGGGCTTTGCACCCAATGAAATGCAGGTGGGTCAAACCGGTAAAATCATTTCACCGGAAATCTACATTGCCATCGGCATTTCGGGTGCGATTCAACATCTGACCGGCATCAAGGATGCCCGCACCATCGTGGCAATCAACAAGGATGGCGAAGCGCCGATTTTCGAAGTGGCGGACGTGGGTCTGGTCGGCGATCTATTTCAGATCATACCGGAGTTCGAACGTCTAGCCGGCGCCGGCTAGATGGAACCGGCCTGACGTCGCCCGGCTACAGCTGTTTGAGAACGAAATCAGCCGCGGATACTTTGAATTCACCCGGCCCTTCGATGTTGACGTGGGTGGCCACACCGTTCTTGGCGATGATGGCAAACCGCTGGCCACGGGTCCCCATCCCGAATTTGGAGCCGTCCAACTCCAACCCCAGCGCCTTGGCATAGGTCCCGTTGCCGTCCGCCAACATAAGGATTTTATCTCCGACGCCGCCGTGTTTACCCCAGGCATTCATTACGAACACGTCGTTTACCGCGGTACAGGCGATGGTGTCGACTCCCTTGGCCTTGAGCTGCTCGGCCAGCGCAACAAACCCTGGTAAATGCTTGGCGTCACAGGTCGGAGTAAACGCCCCCGGTACCGAAAACAGCACTACGGTCTTGCCTGCAAACAGCTGCTCGGTGGTGAATTTCTGCGGACCATCCGCGGTCATGCGGGTAAAGGCGCCCTCGGGCATTTTGTCGCCGGTCTTGATCGTCATAGTCTTTACTCCTGAACAGCCATCTAACGCAGTGTCTCGGCGTACAACTCCCACAGTTTGGCGACCCGCGGACTGAGTCCTTGCACACCCTTGTTGAGAGCCGCGAATGCCTTTTTGGCCTCGGCGGTATGCTGCAAGGCGACGTGGGCGCGGCCGAGGTACACATAGGCTTCGTCCGCATGCTTGACCTGCCCCTTCTGAATGCCGCGATTAATGGCCGTGACCGCGTTCATATAATCGCCCGAACCGAAGTAAACCTCACCGAGTTTGACATCGAGTTCGCCGGCAGGACTCTTGGTCGCTTCGGCCTCGAATTGCGGCTGGCTCTTCCTATCCGTATCCGCGCGATTCTTGAATGAATTAAGGAGCCGAGTGGTGCGCTCCTTTTGCTCGTCCTTGATGAGCCCCGCGCTCATGGCTTTTTCCAACACCGCCTGCGCCTCGCCCGGCAAAGCGGCATCGCCCAATAACTGGGCCATTTCAATATAATCGCTGCCCTGGGTCATGGCTCCGGTATCGTACATGACTCGGTAGATCATCAAGGTATTGTGGTCGTCCCGCTCATCTTGCCGTTGGATGCGCAGCAAGGTGTTCCAGTAACTGGACTTGCCGGTAAGGCGTATCAGTTCATCGAGCACCGGGACCATCGCTGCGTTGTCGCCCGCGTCGGACGCGCACTGCAGCTTGAACAAAAACAGATTCTCCTTGGGCGTTTCGCCGGCCTTACGGGCCGAGCCGATCGCCTTATCCGCCCAAACGCCCGAGCTTTTGCAATCCTTCAACAAGTAATAGCTCTGAGCAATGATGGTCAGATCGTTGGTCGTCGCCTGCCCGGCGTCGGTCATTTCCTTCCCGTAGTCGATGGTCTTCTGATATTGGTTGGTGCTGGCTGCAATACCAAATAGAGTGCGCGTGATGCTGGCCTTGTCTTCCCCGCTCGCCGCCCCGGTTGCGAGCGCCTTTTCGAAAGCCGCCTGGGCTGCTTTCAGGTTTCCCAGCTTTATGTTGGCGAACCCCTTGAAGTAGGCAATCGTCTTTTGATCGAAGGCCGTCAACCCCGACTTGGTCTCCGCGGCGTCCAAATTCTTGAGTGCCTCGGCCCATTGGTTGGCCTGCAGTGCCTTCTGCGCCGCCGTCATCTCCTTGGCGATGACACGGCTGATTTGCTGACCCTTGTCCTTCTCGGCCGCCTGGGTAGCCTGCGGGGTCGCCGCCAGGGCGAGCAGTGCAAAAAACCCTGCGGCAACTGCCAATGGTCGGGCCCAAAGCCGGGCGGGCCGGCGCCGAACATCGCGTATCGAATGAATCATTAGCAAACCTCGTTAGGCAAGTCGAAAAATTATTCAGCCGGGCTTAAACCCTATAGGGACCGGTCACTGCGCCCCAAACAAATGGCGCGTCAATGCCACCAAAGGAGCTAATGCCACCAAAGGAGCTTTAGAACAGGTCGTTATTGACGAACCCAATCTTCTTCAAGCCGCGACTCTGCAAGTCCGCCAAGGTCTGCGCCACCTTTTCATAATGGGCAAACTTGTCCACCGTGATATGCACCTCCGGCTGGGGCGACTTCTGCGCTTCTTGCGAGATGAATCCCTGCATGGTCGCGCGGTCGACGGGGTTTTTATTCCACAATAACGTACCGTCGAAATCGATCGCCAGATCGATCACCTCCGGCGTCGGCGGCGGCGGCTGATTCGGCGGTGGCGGTAAAGGATTGTCGATCTTCACCGCATGGGTCGCCTGCGGCACGTTGATGATGAAAATGATCAGCAGGACCAACATCACATCGATCAACGGGGTCATGTTGATCTCGGCTAACGACTGACCTTCGCCACCAGTGGCTCCCATGGCCATATCAAATCTCTCCTCTAGCCGCCGCCCGGATGATCGGGGGTGGTGATGAATGCGACTTTACGGATGCCGATCTTTTGAGTCGACACCAGCACCTGACCCACGTATTGATAACGGCTGTCTTTATCCCCGCGAATGTGCACTTCAGGCTGAGGGTCCTGACGGGCAATCCCGCGAAGCTGCGCCAAGAGTTCATTCTGACCCGCCAATAGCTTGCCGTTCCAGTAAATCGCTCCTTGCTGGTCGACGGCAATGGTGATGTTCTCGGGTTTGGTCACCGTCGCCAAATTGGTGGCAATGGGCAGGTTTAGCTTTACCTGCTGAATGAAAACGGGAATGGTGATGATGAAGATGATCAGCAGCACCAACATCACGTCCACGAGCGGCGTAACATTGATGTCCGACTTCGCTTCGTCTTCGCCCTCATCACCGACGCTCATGGACATGGAGGTTTCTTCCTAGCGAGCAGCAGGGGCAACCGCCGGCTTGGACGCCGACATCTGCGCCTTATCCATGCCGAGGCCCATCTTGGCGCCGGATATTAGATAGGCGTGCAACTCATGCGTGAAATGGCTGACATATTCGGTCACCGACTTATTGCGACGCAGCAGCACGTTGTAGCCCAACACCGCCGGAACGGCGACGAACAAACCGATGGCGGTCATGATCAACGCTTCGCCGACGGGACCCGCCACCTTGTCTATGGAGGCCTGGCCCGACAAGCTGATGGCGACCAAGGCACGATAGATGCCGATGACGGTGCCGAACAATCCGACAAAAGGCGCGGTGGCACCGACCGATGCCAGCACCGGCAAACCGGACTGCAATCTGCTGACGATTGTATCGGCGGTCCGCTGCAGCGACTCCGTGATCCATTCGCTGGTGCCGATTGCACCGGACAAACGAGTCTTATTGGTTTCGTGATATTCGTAAGCTTGCTTGCCGGTCTCCGCCAGCGCGCGAAAGGGATTTGATTTGCCTTGCAGCTTGTGGATCGCATCGGTGAGACTCGATGAACTCCAAAACTGCTTCTCGGCTTCGCCGGCCTGGATTCGCAGACGCCGCTGATCAAAAAACTTCGTGATCATGATGAACCACGTCAGCAAGGACATGATCAACAAGACCAGCAAGGTTGCCCTCGCGACCAAGTCGCCCTGCTGAATGAGCGCACCAAGACCAAATGGATTATCAACAGCTGTATCACCCATGGACCGATTCCCTCTACTTAAAAGCTTGATGTGATGTTTATTAAAAAAATGACGCCAAATCGGCGCCGGCTACTTGCCAGTGAGTTTCCAAACAATAGGGATGGAAACGGTTTTCTCCACCGGCTTGCCGTCTTCCGTGGCCGCCAGCATGCGCTGGCCATGAACGCCTTTCAAGCAGGCCTCGTCCAAACGCGGGAAACCCGAACTCGTCTGGATCGATTCGTTGACGATCCTGCCGTCCGCGGCGACCGTCATCAAGACGATGCACCGTCCTTCTTCATTGGCGCGCTTGGAGGCGTCGGGATAGTAGTCCTCGCCGATTTTCAAAGGGTGCCGTGGATCTTGCCTAATCGGTGTTCCCGGTTTCGGCGCCGGGGCTGGCGCCGCGACCGGCGGCGGCACATAGGTCTGGGTCGTTTGGGTGATGGCGGTGGTTTCAACCGGAGCGGCTTGGATATCGACGAATTCCGGCGGCGGAACGAAGGGCTTGATTTCTTCCAGCTTCGGCGGCGGCGGCGGCGGCTTGTCGATGTCTTTGGGCTTGTCGATCTGCGCGATTTCGACGGGCTGGGCGATCCTCTGAATGAACTTGCTTGCGAGACCAGTATAAAATCCGTAGCCCACGATAACGTGCAAAATAATGACGACGAGAAGGGCCAACCCCCTCTTGCCCGAAAACAGCGACGGCTCTTCGTATTTATACATAAGTCTGCTTGCGACCCTACCCCTGCCCAGAATCGACTAATTGCGCCATGTGCGCGGCCGAAAACTCGGGCGCTGGATTTTCCACGAGCGTCCCTGCGAGTTCCTTTCGGCGAGTAACGAGCCTGACACACATGGCGCCCGAACTGCAAGCGCGACGTAGGCTTATCAATGGCATTCGTGGGCACCGCGACACTACGATCTGTTGCCTCGATGGAGCGTAAATTGTTCAAGATCGGTCACCGCACCCAGCGATGCGCTGCTGACTTGCCTTGCATACTTCGCCAATGCGCCGCGGCGCGCATAGGGTTTGGGCGCGGTCCAAGATTTTCGTCTGCGCGTGAGTTCGGCGGCACTGACATGCAGCGTAATTTCGCGGCGTTCCGCATCAATGGTGATGTCATCGCCTGCTTTGACCAACGCCAGCGGGCCGCCCAGCGCGGCCTCGGGCGACACGTGCCCGACCACGAAGCCATGACTACCGCCTGAAAATCGCCCGTCGGTGATCAGCGCGACCTCGTTGCCCAGGCCCTTGCCCATGATGGCAGCGGTGGGACTCAACATTTCGCGCATCCCGGGGCCTCCTTTCGGTCCTTCATAGCGAATGACCACGACGTCTCCCGCTTGGACTTTTCCGGTCAAGATTCCGCGCAGCGAATCCTCCTCCGAATTGAACACCCGCGCCTTTCCCTTGAACCGCAAGCCCTCCTTACCTGTAATTTTTGCAACGGCGCCCTGCGGCGCCAGATTTCCGTAGAGCACCACCAGGTGACTGTTCTTCTTGATCGGGTCATTCAAAGGCCGCACGATTTGTTGATGCGCTGCATAAGGTGCGACGCCGCGTAAATTCTCGGCCAAGGTCGCTCCGGTCACGGTCAGACAATCGCCGTGCAACAAGCCGGCATCCAACAGGCTCTTCATCAACGGTTGAATTCCGCCGATGGCCACCAGCTCGGACATGGAATATCGGCCGCTGGGGCGTAGGTCCGCCAACACCGGCACTCGCTTGCCGATGCGCGTGAAGTCATCCAGCGTCAGCTTGACGTTGGCCGAAGACGCCATCGCCAACAGATGCAGCACCGCGTTGGTCGATCCGCCTAGCGCGATGACGACAGTAATCGCGTTTTCGAAGGATGGGCGGGTGAGGATTCTGCGCGGGGTTATGCCCAGCTTGATCAAATCGACCACCACCGCCCCGGCCCGAGCACAATCGTCGCGCTTCTCCCCGGAGATCGCCTCTTGCGCAGAGCTATTGGGAAGACTCATCCCGAGCGCTTCGATGGCGGACGCCATGGTATTGGCGGTGTACATGCCCGCACAAGAGCCTGGCCCGGGGATCGCGGTTCGTTCGACGAACTTCAGTTGCTGTTCGGACACCGTCCCGCGAGCATGGCCGCCGACCGCCTCGAACACGGAAATGATGTCGCGTTTATCGGCCCCCGGGCGAATCGTGCCTCCGTAAACGAACACTGCGGGCCGATCGAGCCGTGCCAGCGCCATTAGGCAACCGGGCATATTCTTGTCGCAACCGCCGATGGCCACCACCCCGTCGAACCCCTGGGCGCCGACCACGGTTTCGATGGAATCGGCGATGACTTCGCGCGATATCAGCGAATAGCGCATGCCGGGCGTCCCCATCGATATGCCATCCGAAACGGTGATCGTATTGAAGGTTACCGCCTTCGCGCCGGCTGCCTCGACCCCGCCGGCTGCCAAACGCGCCAGTTCGTCAATGTGCATATTGCACGGCGTCAAGTTACTCCAGGTCGACGCGATGCCCACCTGCGGCTTGGCGAAATCCCCGTCGACGAACCCGACCGCCCGCAGCATGGCGCGGCTTGCTGTCTGCTTCACACCGTCGACCACCAGACGGGAGAAGGGACGAATGTCCACTGAATCCTTCCTTTTGCGCATGGACTTGAGCTTCGACACGGGGGCCTCTACAGGAGCCAAGGGTGCGCAGCATAAACACGCGCAGCATCACTCTGCAACGGCAATTCGATGCACATCGCAGTCAGTCGACGCCATAACGGTGCACCAAATATCGATAGATGCCGCGCACGGCCTGCGCCTCCGCACCGACGCTGCGTCCCGGGCGATCCTTGGAGTTCCACGCGTATAGATCGATGTGCAGCCATGGCGTCGACTCGCTCACGAATCGCTTCAAGAACAAGGCGCCGATTATGGCCCCGGCAAAACCCGATGAGGACACGTTGTTCAGATCCGCGATTTTGCTGGCGAGTTCATCTTCATAGCCTACCCACAGCGGCATGGGCCAGAGACTGTCGTGTTCAGCCGCCGCCATCTCCGCCACATCACGCACCATGGCCGCTTGATTGCCGAACAGTGCCGGCAATTCGGGGCCGAGGGCCACTCGCGCCGCACCGGTGAGCGTCGCGAAATCAACGATCAAATCCGGATGCTCGGCGTCCGCCAGCGCCAGCGCGTCGCAAAGCACCAACCGCCCTTCGGCATCGGTATTGCCCACCTCCACTGTCAAGCCTTTGCGGGTGGCCAGCACGTCACCGGGTCGATAAGCATTGCCGCTGATGGCGTTTTCCACTGCCGGCACCAAAACCCGCACACAAGCCCGAATATTGCTGCTCATGAGCATGTGGGCGAGTGCCAGCGCCGCGGCCGCGCCCCCCATGTCTTTTTTCATGAGCGCCATGCCGGAACCCGGCTTTATGTCCAAGCCGCCGCTGTCGAAGCACACCCCCTTGCCCACCAGGGTCAATCGCGGATAGGTATTGGTGCTCCGCGGCGACCAACGCATATCGACCAGACGCGGCGCGGCGCTGCTCGCGCGTCCCACGGCGTGAATCGCCGGGAAGTTTGCCGCCAGCAGTTCATCGCCCACCCACTCGCGGAACTCTGCCTGATGACGTTCGGCGAGTTGGCGCGCCGCCGCCGCCAATTCGACCGGACCTAAATCTGCTGCGGGCGTATTGATCCAATCGCGCGCCATGCGCAACGACTCGGCGGCGAGCGCAACGAAGCCCATGTCGGCATTCGCCGGCGCTTCGAGGCTGGCGGTGTCGCCCTTGGCCGGCTTATACCGGTCGAAACGGTAACCTCCGTAGGCAAATCCCAAGCACAATTGGGTGGCCTCGGCGGCGCTGAACTCTTGCGCGAGCCGGAAGCGGCGCGGCGGCAAACGCTCTGCCAGTCCGGCGGCATGCCAAAGAGACAATGCGCCTTGACGTCTGCCCAATCCTCCGACGGCGCCGGCCAGACCGCCGCCAGCATCGGGCAGCAGCATGATTCGATGCTTTTCCGCTTTGAAATTCTGTTCGACCACCCACCTTGCCACCGGCGCCGCTTGCGTCAGACGCCATGCATCGACGTCGTCTTCATACAACAACCATAAGGGCAGCGAAGTATTGCTATCGACATTCATGAAAGCGCGTCCTCACGAAGCGGCACTCGACCGGGGAAGCTCTTGCATCATAAGAGATTCTGTGGTGCTATTTGCGGCTACTTAACAGGGCGCCCAAGAGCGCTCGAGGACCCCGCGTAAGGCTAGAGGCCTTAATGGCGGGGTCTTGCATTTTGCAGCAGTGGATTTAGGTCATCAGGAGAATTGAATGCGTTTGTATTCGCAAAAAGACGTCGACAAGAAAGCGCTGCGGGGAGCGCGTATTGCCGTATTGGGCTATGGCAGCCAAGGCCGCGCGCATGCGCTCAACTTGCACGACAGCGGGTTCGAGGTGGTAGTCGGCGTCCGTAAAGGCGACAGCTGGATCAAGGCAAAAAAAGACGGCCTGAAAGTGCTGGAGCCGGCCGCCGCGGTCAAGGGCGCTCAACTGGTGGCGATGCTGGTTCCCGACCTTACTCAGAAATCCTTGTACGCGGAATTGAAGAACGTATTCGAAAAAGGCGCGACGCTGTTATTCGCCCACGGCTTCAACATCCATTTCAATCAAATCAAACCGCGCAAGGATTTGGACGTGGTGTTGATCGCGCCGAAGGGTCCCGGAGACCTGGTGCGGCGGCAATATCAACAGGGCCGGGGCGTGCCTTGCCTGATTGCGGTGGCGCAAAATCCGTCGAAGCATGCCAAAGCCAAGGCCCTTGCCTATGCGGACGCCATCGGCGGGACGCGCGGCGGGGTTTTGGAAACCACATTCGGCGAGGAGACCGAAACCGATTTGTTCGGCGAGCAGGCGGTGCTGTGCGGCGGCGCGACCGAACTCGTCGTCAAAGGCTACGAAACCTTGGTCGAGGCCGGCTATCAGCCCGCCGTGGCCTATTACGAATGTCTGCATGAATTGAAGCTGATCGTCGACCTGCTGCACGAAGGCGGCATCACGAAAATGCACCGCTTCATCAGCGAGACGGCGAAATACGGCGATCTGACCCGCGGGCCGCGGGTGGTCAACAAGGCGACTAAGAAGGAGATGAAAAAAATTCTGACCGAGATCCAGCAGGGGAAATTCGCACGCCAGTGGATCGCGGAAAACAAAGGCGGCCGCCGCAAGTATTCCAAGCTCTTGAAGGCGGATTTGACCCACTCCATCGAAAAGGTGGGCGCGCAATTGCGTGCGCGCATGCCGTGGTTGGAATCCGGCAAAGCCTGATCGCCGTGACCGCGCGCACTTTGTTCGACAAGGTTTGGACGGCTCACGAAGTCGTCGCCGAAACGGCGGACACGCCCGCGGTGCTTTATATCGATCTGCATCTCATTCATGAGGTCACCAGCCCGCAGGCCTTCAGCTTGCTCAAGTCACTGGGGTTGCCGGTGCGGCGTCCCGACCGGACGCTCGCCACCATGGATCATTCGACGCCGACCTTGACCGAACAGGTGTTCGGCAATGTCCCCATCAAAGTAGATGCCGCCGCGAAGCAGGTTCGCCAACTGGAGCACAACGCGGCCGAGTTCGGGCTCGAACTGTTCGGCATGCGCGACTCCCGCCGCGGCATCGTGCATGTCATAAGTCCGGAACTCGGGGCCACTCAACCGGGCATGACCATCGTGTGCGGAGACAGCCACACCAGCACTCATGGCGCGTTCGGCGCCCTCGCCTTCGGCATCGGCACCACCGAAGTCGGCCATGTGTTTGCCACGCAATCCCTGCTGCAGCGCAAGCCTAAGACCTTTGCCGTCAACGTCGAGGGGAAATTGCGTCCGGGCGTGAGCGCCAAGGACTTGATCCTGGGGATCATCGGCAAAATTGGGGTCTCCGGCGGCACGGGTCATGTCATCGAATTTCGCGGCTCGGCCATCCGCGCCCTGTCCATGGACGAACGCATGACCGTTTGCAATATGTCGATCGAGGCCGGCGCGCGTGCAGGAATGATTGCTCCCGACCAGGTTACATTCGACTATCTCGAGGGCAGGCCGCGCGCGCCGCAGGGGCAGGATTGGAACGCGGCGCTTGCTCGTTGGCGCACCCTGGTCACCGATGCGGGGGCAAGCTTCGACGGCTCCGTGGATATCGACGCCTCGACGCTCGAACCCATGATCACCTACGGCACGAATCCCGGCATGGTACTGCCTATCGGCGGCGCCATTCCCAACCAAGCGGGGGACGAAGCCTTCGATAAGGCCCTCGCGTACATGGGTTTCCACGGCGGCGACACCATGCTCGGTAAACCGGTCGATGTGGTGTTTATCGGCAGCTGTACCAATGGCCGGCTGACGGATCTGCAGGCCGCCGCCAGCATTCTCAAGGGCCGCAAGGTCGCACCCGGCGTGCGGCTGCTCATCGTTCCCGGATCGCAGGAGATCAAGCGCCAGGCCGAGGCGGCGGGTTACGCCGATATTTTCCAGGCGGCCGGCGCGGATTGGCGCGAGTCCGGCTGCTCCATGTGCCTGGGAATGAACGGCGACACGGTGGGCGCCGGGCAATATTCCATCAGCACCAGCAATCGTAATTTCGAGGGTCGTCAAGGCGTCGGCGCCCGCACCCTGCTGGTCAGCCCGCTGACCGCGGCGGCGAGCGCGGTGCGAGGGCGGATCGCCGACCCGCGGGAGATGTTGTAGTGCAACCGGTGGCGCGCTTTCGTTCCAGAACCGTCGTTCTTCCCTCGGGCAACATCGACACCGATCAAATCATCCCGGCGCGGTTCCTGACCACCACCACCAAGCAGGGTTTGGGCCAACAGCTATTCGCCGATTGGCGTTATCTCGCCGACGGATCACCGAACCCCGAATTCGCCTTGAACAAACCTGAGGCTCGCGGCGCCCGAGTTCTGGTGACCGGCCGAAATTTTGGCTGCGGCTCCTCGCGTGAACATGCGCCGTGGGCGCTTCTCGACTATGGTTTTCGCGCCGTCATCAGCACCGAGATTGCCGACATCTTCCGCGGCAATTCCTTGAAGAACGGCTTTTTGCCCATCGTGGTCGACGAATCCACGTCGCGCTGGCTGCTCGATCACCCCGGCGCCGATGTCGACATCGACCTCGGGGCCGCCACTGTGACTCTACCGACCGGCGCGGTCGTCTCCTTCCCCATTGAAGCCTTCGCGCGCCATTGCCTGGTCAACGGCATCGATGAGCTCGGCTATCTGCGCAGCAAGCTCGCCTACATCGAACGCTACGAAGCGGCGCGCAGCTGGTGAAGGCGCAGATTGCCGTTCTCGCCGGTGATGGCATCGGCGGCGAGGTCACTGCGGAAGCGGTGCGCTCACTAACCGCGGTGGCGGCGCGTTTCGATCACAGCTTCGAATTCACGTCCGCGCTGTTGGGTGGCGCCGCCATCGATGCCACCGGCCAGCCGCTGCCTGCGGAAACTTTGGCGCTGGCCCAGCGGTCGGATGCGATTTTATTGGGCGCCGTGGGAGGACCGAAATGGTCGGATCCGAATTCCAAGGTGCGCCCCGAACAAGGCCTGCTGCAGATTCGCAAAGCCTTGGGACTATTCGCCAACCTGCGTCCCGTGGTCCCGCACCCGGCCGTGCTCGACGCCTCCCCCATCAAAGCGCAGTTGTTGCGCGGCGTGGATATCATGGTCGTGCGCGAACTGACCGGCGGCATTTATTTCGGCGACAAGACGCGCAGCGCGACCGAAGCCGTCGACGTCTGCCGCTACACGGTGGTTGAAATAGAACGCGTGGTGCGCTTGGCGGCGCGCCTGGCACGGGGCCGCCGCTGCAAGCTGACTTCGGTGGACAAAGCCAATGTACTCGAGACCTCGCGCCTGTGGCGCTCGGTGGTCGAGAGAATCATGCCCAGCGAGTTTCCCGACGTAGCCTTCGAACACATGCTGGTCGACGCCGCCGCCATGCACTTGTTGCAGCGGCCGCGCGACTTCGACGTGATCGTCACCGAAAACATGTTCGGCGACATCCTCACCGACGAGACCTCCATGCTGGCCGGGTCTTTGGGATTGCTGCCTTCGGCATCGCTCGGCGCCGAGGCGCGCGGCGGTATATTCGAGCCCATTCATGGATCCGCCCCGGACATTGCCGGCCGCGGCATCGCCAATCCTTACGCCGCGATCCTGAGCGCCGCGATGCTGCTGCGCTACTCGCTGCAATTGCACACCGAGGCGAACGCCTTGGAAGCGGCCGTCTCCAAAGCCATCGTCGAGGGCGCCCTACCGGCGGATATCGCCGCACCCGGCCGGTCGGTTACGACACGTGCCGCCGGAGATGCGGTGCTGGCTGCGCTTTAGCAACCCGCTCGAGGCCGGCGCCGAGGTCGGCCACCAGGTCCGCGGCAGCTTCGATGCCCACGGAAACCCGCAGCAGCGCGGGACCGATACCCGCGCGTAGCCGCGCCGACTCTTCCATGCCGGCATGAGTCATGGTCGTGGGATGCGCAATCAGACTCTCCACTCCTCCCAATGACTCGGCCAGCGTGAAGCACTCCAGGCCATCGAGAAAAGGCTCCACCGCCGCCTCGCCTCCCGCCAGTTCGAAACTCAACATCGCGCCGAAGCCGCTCTGTTGGCGCCGCGCAATGTCGTGGCCGGGGTGATCGGGCAGACCCGGGTAATTCACGCGTGCGACGCCGGCATGTTGGCTCAAGAAATCCACGACCGCCGCGGCATTTTCCGCATGGACACGCATGCGGGCATGCAAACTGCGTACCCCGCGCAGCGTCATGAAACTGTCGAACGGGGAGCCGGTGACGCCGATGGCATTCGCCCACCACGACAGATTTTGCTGCAGTTCGGCAGTCGCGGCGATCACGGCGCCGCCGACCACGTCGCTGTGTCCGTTCAAATACTTGGTCGTGGAATGCAAAACCATGTCCGCGCCGAGGGATATCGGCCGCTGCCAGATCGGCGACAAAAAGGTATTGTCCACCACCGCCAAGGCGCCGGCCGCATGCGCCGCCGCGGCGATTGCGCGTATATCCACCACTCTTAACAAGGGATTGCTCGGCGTTTCCACCCACACGAGTTTGGCGCCCGGCGCAAGCGCCGACTGCAAGGCCGCCGCATCGGTCTGGTCGACGAAATCCACCAGCAGCTTGCCTTGGGCGTGCAGCGCGGCAAGCAATCGATAGGTACCGCCATAGCAGTCATGCGGTGCAACGACCCGCGCGCCGCCCGGCAGCGTCGCCAATATCAGCGTAGCGGCCGAAAGTCCGGTGCAAGTCACCACCGCTCCAACGCCGCCTTCGAGGTCGGCCAGCGCGCCGCTCAATTGATCGCGGGTGGGATTCCCGGAGCGGGTGTAGTCGTACTTGCGCGGCTTGCGATACCCCTCGAACGCGAAATTCGTCGACAGGTAAATCGGCGGCACCACGGAACCGTGCTGTGCGTCGGATTCGAGCCCCGCTCGGACGGATCGCGTCGCCATGCTCTTCTGGGTAGGTGTTTTGCTGCTCATGTCGTCTGCTCCGCGAGGCCTAGTTTGATGATGGGATTCAAGGCGGCGCCTTCCTTCAAGAAAGCATCATGTCCGAAAATAGAATTGATTTCGATGAGTTGACGCGGCCCGTTGAGGCGCGCGGCCAGAGCCTGCATGTCGTTGAAGGGCACCAGTTGATCCTCACGCACCGCAATCAAGGTGGCCGGCGTCTGCACGGCCGTCGCATCCATTTGATGCAGGTCGATGGATTCGCTTAAGGCAACGAACGATTCGGCGCGATTCTCGTGCACGTAATCATCGCCGCGCGCAAACAGATATTCCTCGATGGGAAATCGAAAGCGGCCGGCGCTGCGCTTGGGTGCGGCGCCGAATCGCAGTTGAAATTCCACGGCACTGCGGTACGTGGCCATCGCCAATGCGCGCGCGAGCTTGAGTCCCGCGGCACCGTCGCCCCGCGCGATGGCTTCACGCACGATTTGACGTTGTACGCTGCGCCACGCCGTCGAGAGCACTTGTGCCTTGTCTGCCGCGCTCAGCACGATGATGTGCTTCACCAAGGCCGGATATCGCTCCGCGAAACACAGTGCCACCATCCCGCCGTAGGAAGCACCGACGATGGCATGCAAGGAAGCCAACCCCAGGTGCCGTACGACGGCCGCAAGGGCTGCGGATTGATCATAGGAACTGATGGGCGGGAATTGAGCGCCGATCGGCGGCGCAGTGCTGTCGCCGCGCCCGCCGAGATAGTCGATTCCGAGGACACGGTACTGGCGGATATCGACACCGAGTCCGGGACCGACGATTTCCGGCCACCACCCGTCGCCGGCCCCACCCGCCACCCTGCGATGCGCCGAAATGCCGCCGAGCACGGCCACCACCGGGGCTCGTTCCGGCCCCACCAGTCGAAAGGCCATCCGGGCCTCCGGCAATACATCGCCATAGTGCAGCGTGAAAGGCGCGCCAAGCACTACTGCGCCGTCGACTTGCTTGATGGATGTTTCGGTCACATTGCGCTCGCTCGAAAAAGAGGTTGACATAACCCCTGCAGCGCCGGCGCTCGTAACCCACTGCGACGGTAATGCACCGCGCAATCGGCCGCCCATCTACCGGATTCGAGCCCAATGCCCGCGCCCGCAGGAGTTGGCACCGTTCCGCAGGACTCGTAAGCTCCGCGTTGGTTGCCCCGGCTTCTAAGGGCCTTTCCCTCAGCCGGTCTAGATAAGCTGCGGGAATTTTAGGCAGCAGCCGCACGATCGTCAAGCAATTTGCGCGCGGCGGCTTGCGCATTTCGGCGTAACGTATTAATGTACTAGTGTGTTAATACGTTGATTACGGACGCCGAGCGCCGCCATGAAAACCAATCGCCCGGTCACGCAGCGTCAGGAGCAGCAACACGAACGCGCCCTGTGCGCGGCGATTCTTGCTCTGCGCAGCGTCGAAGAATGCCGCAGCTTCTTCCGCGACCTGTGCACGCCGGCGGAACTGCAAGCCATGGCGGACCGGTGGGCCGTTGTCGAACTGCTCGAGCGCGGCCTGCCCTACCGCGAGATCCACAAACAAACCGGTGTCAGCGTCACCACCGTCGGCCGTGTCGCCCGCTATTTGACCTCAGGCAACGGCGGCTACCGCGCGGTGACTGAACGGCTGAAACTGAATGTATGACTTGAACCCGATGCGTGACAAATGATGCCCGACCCCATGCGCTTGAAAATCGCCGTACAAAAAAGCGGCCGGCTGACCGACAGCTCGCTCGACTTGCTGTCGCGCTGCGGCCTCAAGTACAGCCGCGGTAAGGACCAGTTGATGTGTTACGGCGAGAACATGCCGCTCGACGTGCTGTTCGTTCGCGACGATGACATACCGGATCTCGTGCAAGAAGACGTATGCGATCTGGGACTGGTGGGTTTGAACGTCGTTGAAGAAAAGCGCTTGGCATTTCAAGCGCGGGGAATCGCGCCGCTGTTTGAAACCGTGCAGCTGCTCGACTTCGGCCGCTGTAAACTCTGTATCGCCGTGCCCGACGGCTTCGACTATCGCGGAGCGGGGTCGCTGCAGGGCAAACGCATCGCAACCACCTACCCGAACATCCTGGGAAGATTTCTCGCGCAGCGCGGCATTGCCGCGGAGGTGGTGGTCCTCTCCGGATCGGTGGAAATCGCTCCGCGGCTGGGGCGCGCGGATGTGATTTGCGATCTGGTTTCCACCGGCTCGACGCTCGCGGCCAATCACCTGCGATTGGCGGAGACGGTGCTCGAGAGTCAGGCCGCCCTCATACGCACGCCGAGTCCCATTGCGCCCGACAAGCAGGAGTGGAGCCGGCGCCTGCTGATGCGAATAGATGGGGTCGAACAGGTCAAAGGCAGCAAGTACATCATGCTGCACGCTCCCCGTTCGGCGCTGCCGGCAATCGCAAAACTCCTGCCCGGCACCGAAGCACCGACGGTGATTCCCCTCGAAGGCAGAGGCGACCGGGTCGCCGTCCACGCGGTGTGCCGCGAAAACGTCTTTTGGGAGACTCTCGAAGAATTGAAGGGCGTGGGCGCGACCTCGGTATTGGTGCTCCCCGTCGAGAAAATGCTGGCTTAAGGTAAAGGGGTTCTCGATCATGCGTATCATCGATTGGATCTCCCTGACCCAGGCGCAGCAGCGCCAAGTCCTGGAGCGCCCGGCGCAGCACCGTGCGGCGGCTATCGCGGCGGCAGCGCAAGGCATCATCGATGACGTGCGCCGCGACGGCGATGCGGCTCTATTGGGTCTGACCGAGAAATTCGATGGCGTCCGCTTGAGTTCGCTGCAAGTGACCGCCGCGGAATTCCAAGCCGCGCAACACGCGCTCACCCCGATGCAGCATGCGGCCATCGAGCGGGCCATTGCCACGGTGCACTGCTTTCACGCCGCGCAACGGCCGGCGCCGATCCGAGTGCAGACGGCCCCGGGAGTGCTGTGCGAGCGCATCAGCGTGCCCATTGGCGCGGTCGGGCTCTATGTACCGGCCGGATCCGCCCCGCTGCCTTCCACCGCCATCATGCTGGGCGTTCCCGCCGCGATCGCCGCCTGTCCGGTGCGCGTCATGTGCACTCCCCCCGCCCGCAATGGCGCGGCGGATCCCGCCGTGTTGGTCGCCGCGCACAAAGCCGGGATCGAGCAAGTATTCAAAGTGGGCGGCGCGCAGGCAATTGCCGCCATGGCCTACGGCACGGCCACGATTCCCAAGTGCCACAAGGTCTTTGGGCCCGGCAACGCCTGGGTGACCGCCGCCAAACTGCTGGTCGCGCAAGACGCCGCGGGCGCCGCCGTCGATCTTCCCGCGGGAGTCACCGAGGTCATGGTGATTGCCGACTACTCTGCGCGGGCCGACTTCGTCGCTGCCGATCTGTTGGCCCAGGCCGAACACAGTCCCGACGCTCAAGCGATTCTCGTCACCACTTCATCGGCTTTAGCCGCGGACGTCGCACGCGAAGTCGAACGCCAGGCAAAATTACTATCCCGCGCCGCCATCTTGGCGCAGTCGATGGACCACATACGGCTGCTGATCGTCGACACCCTTGAAACCGCAGTGCAAGTCGCCAACGACTATGCGCCCGAACACCTGCTGCTCGAAATCCACGAGCCGCGTGACTGGCTGGGGCGAGTCAGCGCCGCGGGCGCGGTATTCTTGGGCAGTTGGTCGCCCGAATCCATGGGCGACTACTGCAGCGGCCCGAACCACACTTTGCCGACTCATGGCCATGCCAAGGCCTACAGCGGTTTATCCCTGGAAGATTTTCAAAAGCGCATCACGGTGCAAGAACTCTCCCCGGAGGGTCTGCAGGACTTAGGCTCGACTGCGCAAATTCTTGCCGAACTCGAAGGCCTGGATGCGCACGCGGCAGCCGTGACGATTCGATTGGCGGCACTCGATGCCCAAGGCTCGCCCCCATGAACGCCGTAGCGTCCCTGGCGCGACCCGAGATCGTGACTCTGAAGCCCTATTCGCACGCCGCATGGCTGCCTTCTTTGACGCGTCTGCACGCCAACGAGGCGCCCTGGCGACCCGCCGCCGACGCCACCGCGGCCGGCCTGAATCGCTACCCGGAACCGCAGCCGCGGCTGCTGATCGAACTGTTCGCCAAGCTCTACGCCGTGGGGACGGCGAACGTTCTCGCGACTCGCGGCAGCGACGAAGCCATCGATCTGCTGTCGCGCATATTTCTACGCGCCGGAAAAGATACGATATTGCAGTTCACTCCGAGCTTCGGCATGTATCAGGTGGCTGCCCGCATCCAGGGTGCTGAGGTAGTGGAAATACCGCTGGACCGCTCGCGCGGCTGGGCGCTCGACCCGGCACGGCTGCTCGCGGCGTGGACACCTTCGACCAAACTGGTTTATCTGTGTTCGCCGAACAATCCCACGGCGAATCTCCTGGACCAGGCTTGCGTCGAGGAGGTCTGCAAGTCGCTCGACGGCAAAGCCATCGTGGTACTCGATGAGGCTTACATCGAGTGGTCGCGAGCGCCGAGCCTCACCCCTTGGCTGGAACGTTTTCCGACGCTTGCCATACTGCGCACCCTGTCCAAAGCTCACGCTTTGGCGGGCGCGCGCCTCGGCGCCTTGTTGGCGCACCCCACGCTGATTGAATTGGCGAAGCGCGTCATTCCGCCCTATGCGTTGGCGCAGTCGACCATCGAAGCGGCGCTGCAGGCCCTGGCACCGGCAGAGCTTGCCGTGTCGCAGGGACGGCGCCAGGAACTGCTGGTCGAACGCGAACGCTTGCGGCGTGGTCTCGCGGCGTTGCCTGGGGTCGAGCGTGTGTGGCCGAGCGACACGAATTTCTTGCTCATCGACTGCCTGGACGCGGATCGCTTCCTGCGCGACAGCGTGGCGGGAGGCTCGATAGTGCGCGACCTGCGCGCCCAGCCGGCCTTGCCGCGGTCGCTGCGGGTCTCCGTCGGAACTCGCGCGCAAAATGACGCATTGCTTCACAGCGTGGGGCACACATGAACGGGGAACTCACATGAGCGGCCGGCACATCGTATTTTTGGATCGCGACGGCACATTGAACGAGGAGACCTCCGATGAGCAGATCGACAGCCTGGAGAAAGTCCGGCTCATGCCCGCAGTGGTGCCTGCGCTATTGGAATTGAAACGCGCAGGCTTTGGCTTCGTCATGGTCACCAATCAGGACGGATTGGGCACCGCCGGCTTTCCTCAGGAGCAATTCGACCGCGCCCACCGGTTCATTCTGGAGCTTTTCAGCTCTCAGGGGATCGAGTTCGAGGCGGTGTGCATCTGCCCGCATTTCAAGAGCCAGAACTGCCTCTGCCGCAAGCCCCACACCGGCATGGTGCAGGATTTTCTGGTGGCGAATCCCATCGACAAGCAGCGCAGCTTCATGATCGGGGATCGTGACACCGATTTGGAATTCGCCGCGAATTTGGCCGTTCAAGGCTTACGCATCAGCTTGGACGGCGGCTCCGAACAAACCTGGCCGGGCATCGTCAAACGCATCCTCGGGCAGGCGCGGCATGCACGGGTGCGGCGCGAGACACAGGAGACGCAGATCGACGTCACCGTGGATTTGTCCCGCGAGGGGCCGAGCAAAATCGCCACCGGTCTGGGATTCTTCGACCACATGCTGGAGCAGATCGCCAAGCACGGCGGCTTTGCACTCGATCTGCACTGCACGGGAGACCTGCACATCGATGAGCACCACACCATCGAGGACTGTGCCTTGGCGTTGGGCAGCGCTTTGCGCGAAGCCTTGGGCGACAAGCGCGGTATTGCCCGTTATGGCTTTTTGTTGGCGATGGACGAAGCCGAGGCGCAGGTCGCGATCGACCTCTCGGGGCGACCCTTCTTCGTCTGGGAAGGAAAATTCAATCGCGAAAAGGTCGGGGAGCTGCCGACCGAACTGGTTGCGCATTTTTTTCGCTCGTTGGCGCAAACTCTGGGAGCGGCCCTGCACATCAGCGTGCGCGGCGAGAATTCACATCACATGATCGAAGCCTGCTTCAAGGCCGTGGGACGCAGCTTGCGTCAGGCCATTCGCCTCGAAGGCACCGATTTGCCGAGCACCAAAGGCACCCTATGAGCCTGCGGCGGATCGTCATCGTCGCCACCGGCGGCGCGAACATCGCCTCGCTGCAATTTGCGCTGCAACGACTCGACGTGGCCGCGATCGTCTCTGCCGATGGCGAACAAATTCGCGCGGCGACTCACGTCATTCTTCCCGGGGTGGGCGCGGCGGCGCATGCCATGGATCGACTCAGACAGCACGGCTTGGATGCCCTGATCCCGACGCTGCGGCAGCCGGTGCTCGGAATTTGTCTGGGAATGCAATTGTTGTATGAGGCATCGCAAGAAGGCGCGGCGCAATGCCTGGGGATCATCCCAGGCCGCGCGGTGCGCTTTGCCGAAGCGGCGGCAAGACCGGTGCCGCACATGGGGTGGAACACCCTCAATATCGCTCGCCCGAGCGCGTTGCTCCGCGGCATCGCCGGCGGCGAGTACGCCTACTTCGTACACAGCTATGCGCTGCCGCCAGGCGCCGCGACGGTGGCCACCACCGACTACGGCGCGGCATTCAGCGCCTGCGTCGAGTGGCGCAATTTCTTTGGTGCGCAGTTTCATCCCGAACGCTCGGCCGCGGTCGGAGCGCGCGTGCTGCAGAATTTCGTGGCAATGGAGTAAAGATGCGTCTCATTCCAGCCATCGATCTGAAAGACGGCCGCTGCGTGCGGCTGCTGCACGGCGAATTCGACCGGGAGACACGCTATGCGGCGAGCCCGAGCGGCCTGCTCGCGAAATATCATTCCCTGGGGGCGGACTGGCTGCACGTCGTTGATCTCGACGGCGCACGGGACGGCAGTCTCGGCAATCAGGCGCTCATCGCCGCTCTCGCCGCGCAGCTCGTGGTCAAGATCCAAGCCGGCGGCGGCCTGCGCAATACCGCGGCCGTCTCGCGCATGTTGGATCTCGGCGTTGCGCGAGTCGTCATCGGCAGTGCGGCGGTGACCCACGCCGATCAGGTCCACGCGTGGCTGGAACATTTCGGCGCGGATCGCATCGCCCTCGCCTTCGACGTGCGACTCGACGAGGCCGGCACCCCGCGCGTCGCGACTCACGGATGGCAACGTCAATCGCAGCTGTCACTGTGGAGTGCAATGGATAAATTTTCGAACTCTCCGCTCAAGCACGTCTTGTGCACGGACGTGAGCCGTGACGGTGCCCTGACGGGTCCCAACGTACCCTTGTATCGCGAATCCACGCGGCGCTATCCGCAAATCGAATGGCAGGCGTCCGGCGGGGTGCGCAATTCGGCCGACCTCGAGGAGTTGAGCGATGCCGGAGCAGCTGCCGCGATCAGCGGCAAGGCGCTCCTCGAAGGTCTCATTCCCAATGAGGAGCTGCGGCCATTCTTGCCAAACGCCTAATCCCCTGCCTCGACGTGCGCGACGGGCAGGTCGTCAAGGGTGTGCGGTTTCGCGATCACCGAGTGGTCGGAGATATCTTGGAACTCGCCGCCCGCTATCGCGATGCGGGCGCGGATGAACTCGTGTTCTATGATATTTCCGCGAGTCCCGAGGGCCGTTCAGTGGATCGTTCCTGGGTGTCTCGAGTCGCCCGCATCCTCGACATCCCGTTTTGCGTGGCCGGCGGAATTCGCTCGGTGAGCGAGGCGGAGGAAGTGCTGGCCGCGGGCGCCGAAAAGATTTCGGTGAATTCCCCCGCACTGAGCCATCCGGAATTGATCGACGCGTTGAGCGCGAGATTCGGTGCGCAATGCGTGGTCGTAGGCGTCGACAGCCAGACCGTCGATGGGGCCTATCGAGTCCAGCAATTCACGGGCGACGTTCGCCGGACCCGCGACACGGCGCGCAGCACTCTCGATTGGGTCCTGGAAGTGCAGCGCCGCGGCGCCGGTGAGATCGTGCTCAATTGCATGTCGAGCGACGGGGTGCGCCAAGGCTACGATATCGAGCAATTGCGTGTGCTGCGCGCCGTCTGTCGAGTCCCGCTGGTCGCTTCGGGAGGCGCCGGGACGCCGCAGCACTTCACCGACGTATTCCAGCGCGCCGGAGTCGATGCCGCTTTGGCCGCGAGCGTGTTTCATTCGGGGGAAATCGCGATTCCCGATCTGAAACGACATTTACTTGCTGCAGGAATCGAGGTGCGACCATGAGCGCTGTGCGGACAATCGATTGGGACAAGGGCAATGGTTTGCTGCCGGCCATCATCCAGGATGCCGCGAGTGGCGCGGTACTCATGCTCGGATACATGAATCGAGAGGCTGTGGCGGCCACGCAGGCGAGCGGACGGGTGACCTTTTGGAGCCGCAGCAAAAATCGCCTTTGGACCAAGGGCGAAACCTCAGGTCACTTTTTGCAATTCAAGCAACTGGCGGTCGACTGTGACGGCGACGCTTTGTTGATTCTCGCCACCCCCTCAGGCCCGGCCTGCCACTTGGGTACGCTCACTTGCTGGGGCGAGGATGCGCCCCAGTCGGATGCGCAGCGCAGCGCGTTCCTCGGTGTCCTGGAGCAAGTGATCGCCCAACGCATCGCCGCGCGGCCCCCGGACAGCTACACGACACGGCTTTTGTCCGAGGGTATCCGCCGGATCGCGCAGAAGGTCGGCGAGGAAGGGCTGGAGCTGGCGCTGGCCGCGGTAGCGCAAACGGACGCCGAGATCATCGGCGAAGCCGCGGATTTGTTCTACCACAGCCTGCTGTTGCTCAATGCCAAGGGCCTTTCCCTGGGGCAAGTCATCGCAGAACTCGAATCGCGGCATGCGCAACGCCGGCAGCCGACAACCACCTAGTGCCACAGCAGTCGAGTCGACGGCGATCGGCTCAACGCCGCAGTGCCGCGGCCTCGCGTGCCAGCGCTTCGATGCCGGCCCAATCGCCGGCCGCGAGCATCGCCTGTGGCGCGAGCCACGAACCGCCCACGCACACGACATTGGGGAGCGCCAGATAATCCGCGGCACTCGTCCGCGTGATGCCTCCGGTCGGGCAGAACGAGACGTCCGGAAACGGCGCGCCGAGCGCTTGCAACATTGCAATTCCGCCGGCCTGTTGCGCGGGAAAGAGTTTCACCACATCGAAACCCGCGGCGCGCGCGGCGATCAATTCTGTCGGAGTCATGACGCCGGGCAACAGGGGGAATCGAGCGCCGCGCGACGCGGCGGCGAGTTCCGGGGTGAGGCCGGGAGTCACGCCGAACTGCGCGCCGGCACGATCGGCAGCGGCGAAATCGACCGCGCGGGTGAGCGTCCCCACCCCGACGATGGCCTCGGGAACAGCCTTGCGCATCGCTTCGATCGCGGCGAGCGCCACCGGCGTGCGCATGGTGATCTCCAGCACTCGCAATCCGCCGGCTGCCAAGGCGCGAGCCAAGGGCACGGCATGCTCGAGTTCGATCACGGTGAGAACCGGGATGACGGGCGCGAGTCCGACGATTTCACGAATATTCACCATAGATCCCCGAGCTGACAGCGCCTTGAGGCGGTTCACATCAATGACACGGCGCCGCTCTCCGCGTCGCCGGCATTTCTGCGCAGATTTGCAAACAATTCGCGGCCGCAGCCGAATTCGTTGTGCGAGTGATCGAGCACCGGAAATTCCCGCTGCTGCCAGATGTGTTCGGCGACTTTCGCTTCGAGCACACCGCTATGACAATCCAGCCGAATCACATCCCCATCGCGGACTCGGCCCAAGGGTCCTCTATTCAAACACTCCGGCGTGACGTGAATGGCCGCAGGCACGCTGCCGGACGCGCCCGACATACGGCCATCGGTCACCAGAGCGACTTGAAATCCCTTGCTCTGCAATGAAGCCAACGACGGCGTGAGTTGATGCAGCTCGGGCATGCCGTTGGCTTGCGGTCCCTGAAAACGCACGACCGCGACGAAGTCGCGCGCGAGTTTGCCGGCTTTGAATGCCGCGATGACTTCCTCTTGATCGTTGAACACCAACGCGGGCGCCTCGACCACATGATGCTCATGCTTCATGGCCGAGGTCTTGATCACGGCTCGGCCCAAATTGCCGCTGAGCAATCGCAGGCCGCCATGGGTGCTGAAGGGATCGTCGATGGAACGCAATACATCGCGGTCGCCGCTGGATGCCGGCGCCGCTCGCCACGCCAGCCGGCCCTGGTCGAGCCACGGCTCGGCAGAGTAGGCGCGCAGCCCGGCTCCCATGACGGTCTGCACATCGGCCTGCAGAAACCCGCCGTCCAACAGTTCACGAATCAAAAATCCCATGCCTCCGGCCACTTGAAAGCGATTCACGTCGGCGCTGCCGTTCGGATAAATGCGGGTCAATAACGGTACGATCGCCGACAAATCGCTGAAGTCATCCCACGTCACGTGGATTCCCGCACAGCGGGCGATGGCCACCAAATGCAGCGTATGGTTGGTCGATCCACCCGTCGCCAACAGCCCGACGATGGCATTCACGATGGCGGCTTCATCGACGATGCGCGCCAAGGGCAGGTGCTCGTTTCCCAGCGCCGTGATGTGCGCCGCGCGCTGCGCCGCCGCCGCCGTCAACGCATCCCGCAACGGCGTATTCGGCGGCACGAATGCCGCACCGGGAATGTGCAGCCCCATGACTTCCATCAGCATCTGATTACTGTTGGCGGTACCGTAAAAAGTACAGGTTCCGGCCGAGTGGTAGCTGCCTGCCTCGGACTCGAGTAATTCATCGCGGCCGGCTTTGCCTTCGGCGTAGCGCTGACGCACCAGCGCTTTCTCCTTATTGGGAACACCCGATGGCATGGGGCCGCCGGGCAGGAAAATCACCGGCAAATGGCCGAACGCCAGCGCGCCCATCAGCATGCCCGGCACGATCTTGTCGCAGATACCGAGACATAGCACCGAATCGAACATGTTGTGCGACAGCGCAACGCCGGTGGCCATCGCGATCACATCGCGGCTGAAAAGGGACAACTCCATGCCCGGCTGACCCTGCGTCACGCCATCGCACATGGCGGGTACGCCGCCCGCGAACTGCGCGACTGCACCGGCCTCGCGCGCCGCCCTCTTGATCAGCGCCGGGTAGTGTTCAAACGTTTGATGCGCCGACAGCATGTCGTTATAAGCCGACACGATGGCTATGTTCGGCCAGCGCATGAGTTTGAGCGCCTGCTTGTCGCCCGCCTCGGACGCGGCAAAACCATGAGCAAGATTGGTGCAAGACAATCCGGCGCGCGCCGAACCTGCGCGTCGCGCCGCATCCATGCGCGACAAATAGTCGGCCCGGCCATCCCGGCTGCGTTCGCGAATCCGTTCGGTGACTTCGCGCACCCGGACATGCGTTGACTGCGATTCCTTGGGCATGCGTCATTGTGCCATATTGGTAACAGTTCCTGGAACGCAGTCGCAGGTGCTACGCTCCTGGGGTGGCAAATAGGAAATTTTGAACGGTGGCAGTACTTCCGACTTTCGACATGCTGCTTTTTGGTGGGACCGGCGACCTCGTGACGCGCAAGCTATTGCCGGCCTTGTATCGGCGCTATGCGGCCGGCCAGGTGTCGGCCGAGTCTCGTATCTTCGGCGTCGCGCGCACACCCTGGTCGAGGGACGAATATCTGCACCATGCGCAGAGCGCGTGCCGGGAATTTCTCGGCAGGGAATTCGACGCATCGCAGTGGGAGGCGTTCGGCGCTCTGGTCGACTACGTCAAACTGGATGCCGGCGCCGCAGCGGACTATGCGGCGCTTAGGGTGCTGCTCGAGGGCCGCGATGAGAAGATTCGCGTGTTCTTTTTTTCCACCGCGTCCAATCTGTTCTCGGTGATCTGCCGAAACCTCGCCCGGGCCGCGGTCGTAACGCCCCTTTCGCGCGTGGTTCTGGAAAAGCCCTTGGGGCACGACACGCAATCCGCCGATCTGATCAACAGCCAGGTGGGCGCGGTATTCGCCGAGAAGCAGATCTATCGAATCGACCACTATCTGGGCAAGGAGGCGGTGCAGAATCTGATGGCGCTGCGGTTCGGCAACGCGCTGTTCGAACCCCTATGGCGCCGCGGATTGATCAAGCATGTGCAGATTACGGTTGCCGAAGAACTCGGCGTCGAGCGTCGCGGCAGCTTCTACGACAAGACCGGCGCATTGCGCGACATGGTGCAGAACCATTTATTGCAGCTGCTCTGCATCATGGCCATGGAGCCGCCCGCGAGCAGCGATCCGGACGCGGTCCGCGACGAAAAGCTCAAAGTGCTGCGAGCACTGCGGCCCTTGCACGAGCGCGACGTGCTGACGAAAACTGTCCGCGGCCAGTACAAAGCCGGCACCGTTCGCGGCGTTCCGGTGCCGGGATATCTCAGCGAGGCCGACATTGCCGCGGATAGCAGCACTGAGACCTTCGCGGCCCTGAAAGTGGAAATCGATACCTGGCGCTGGGCCGGTGTGCCCTTCTACCTGCGAACCGGCAAACGTCTGCAAGATCGCCTGACCGAGTTGGTCGTGACCTTCGATGAAGTGCCCCACCCAATTTTTGACAAGCCCAGCGCGCATTCGGCCAATGAATTGGTCATCCGGTTGCAGCCCGACGAGAGCATCACCATGACCATATTGGCCAAGAATCCCGGCGAAGGCATGCGGCTCAAGCCCGTGAGCCTCGCCCTGGACTTGGGCGAGACCTTCAAGACCCGCAGCCTGGATGCTTATGAACGCCTGCTCATGGATACGGTGAAGGGCAACCTCACCCTGTTCATGCGCCGCGATGAGCTGGACGCAGCCTGGGCATGGATCGATCCGATCCGGGCGGGCTGGGCACAGTATGACGAAAAACCGAAAATCTACATCGCCGGCAGCTGGGGTCCCGCTTCCTCGAGCGCCATGATCGGCCGCGACGGCTTTGCGTGGCATGATGAACTCTGAGCCCCCTGCGCAACGCTTCGCCGACGCCGAGGCGCTATCCAGCGAGCTTGCCGGGCAAATCGCGGCAAACCTCGGCGCCGCGATCGCGAGCCGCGGGCTCGCGAGCCTGGTGGTGTCGGGCGGAAAGTCGCCCGTCAGATTATTCGAGCTGCTGCGCACGCGGCCCATCGACTGGTCGCGTGTGTGCATTGCGCTGGCGGACGAGCGCTGGGTGGATCCGACCGATGCCGCCAGCAATGAGCGGCTGGTGCGCGAGGTCCTGCTGCGCGACAAGGCCGCCACCGCCCGCTTTTTGGGTCTGAAGAATGCGGCGCCGAATCCCGATCTCGGCGCGGTCTCGGCTTGGGAGACATTCGCCCGCGTCCCGCGGCCCTTCGACGTGGTCGTTCTCGGCATGGGCGAGGATGGTCATACGGCGTCCTTGTTTCCGCGCTCGCCGAATCTGCCGAGCGCTCTGAATCAAACCGCCGTCGCTGGATGCGTGGGCATGTGGTCCCCCGAGCCTCCGCAGCCGCGCCTGAGTTTGAATTTGACCGCCTTGCTCGATTCACGGCGCATCGTCTTGCTCATCACCGGGGATTCGAAATGGAAAATCTATGTCGCAGCTTCTTCGGCGGGAGCCGCGCAAGAGATGCCGGTGCGTGCGGTGTTGCGCCAAACCCGCACGCCCGTCACCGTGATGTGGTCCCCGTAAACGCTCGCCGTAAAGTTACCATACAGAGGTGTCAATGAAAGAACTGCAGCTCCAGGACGACCGTACGGCACTTAGCAAAGAAGCGCTGAAGAACGCCTTTCTGGACGATTTGTTTTACGTCCAGGGCAAGTTCCCCGCACTCGCCACCAAGAACGATTACTACTCGGCGTTGGCCTTTGCGGTGCGCGATCGCATGCTGCAGCGCTGGGTCAGCACCGCGGCGGAGTACACCAAGCAGGGCTCGCGAACCGTGGCGTACCTGTCGGCCGAGTTTCTGATGGGACCGCATCTCGGCAACAATCTCATCAATCTCGGGATCTTCGAACGGGTCAAACAGTGCATGACCGAACTTGGGCTGAATTTCGAGGAACTGCTGCGGCAAGAGGAGGAGCCTGGCCTCGGAAACGGCGGCCTCGGACGGTTGGCAGCCTGCTTCATCGATTCCCTGGCCACCTTGGAGGTGCCGGCGGTGGGCTACGGCATTCGCTATGAGTTCGGCATCTTCTCCCAGGAAATCATCGACGGTTGGCAGGTCGAAAAAACCGACAAATGGCTGCGCTTCGGCAATCCATGGGAACTCGTGCGCCCCGAATGGGCGGTCGAGGTCAAGCTCGGCGGCGTCGCCGAACAGTACATCGACGAACACAACCGTCTGCGGATCCGATGGGTGCCCCACAAGACCGTCATCGGCGTGCCCTACGACACACCCATTCTCGGCTACCACACCAACACCGCGAATACGCTGCGCTTGTGGCGCTCGGAGGCGCCGGAATCCTTCGATTTCGCGATATTCAACAGCGGCGACTACTACGGCGCGGTCAATCAAAAAGTCGCCTCCGAGAATTTGAGCAAGGTGCTCTATCCCAACGACGATCAGGCGCGCGGCAAAGAACTGCGCTTGGAGCAGCAGTATTTCTTCGTGTCGTGTTCCTTGCAGGACATGCTGCGAATCCTGCGCACCCAGAAGCTGCCGGTGGAGAAATTCCAAGAAAAATTTGCGGTTCAGCTCAACGATACGCACCCGGCAATCGCCATCGCCGAACTGATGCGCCTGCTGGTGGATGAATCCCTGCTCCCCTGGACCGAGGCCTGGAAGGTGGCCTGCCGGACGTTCGCCTACACCAATCACACCTTGTTGCCCGAAGCTTTGGAGCGCTGGCCGCTGGAGATGTTCGGCCGGGTGCTGCCGCGGCATTTGCAAATAATTTTTGAAATCAACGCCCAATTTCTCGAGGAAGTGCGGATGCGCTTCTTAGGCGACGAGGCGCGCATCGCACGCATGTCCATCATCGACGAAGGCGGCGAGCGTTACGTGCGCATGGCGCATCTAGCCTGCGTGGGCAGCCATGCCATCAACGGCGTCGCTGGTCTGCACTCGGAGTTGCTCAAGACCGATGTGCTCAAGGACTTCTACGAGCTGTGGCCGCAGAAATTCAGCAACAAGACGAATGGTGTGACTCCGCGCCGCTGGATGGTGCTTGCCAATCCTAAACTCTCCGACCTCATCACCGAACATATCGGGGATGCTTGGATAAAGGATCTGGCGCTGCTCAGAGAACTCGAGCCGTTCGCCGACAGCGCCGAATTTCGCGCGCGCTGGCGCGAGATCAAACACCACAACAAACAAGGATTTGCCGCCCTCGCCCACCAGCGAACCGGAATCATCGTCGATCCGAATTCGATTTTCGACGTGCTGGTGAAACGTATTCACGAGTACAAGCGCCAGCATTTGCAGGTTCTGCACATCGTGGCGCTATATCACCGCATCAAATCCCATCCGGCCCTGGAACTGCAGCCTCGCACCTTCATATTCGGCGGCAAAGCGGCACCCGGCTATCACCTCGCGAAGCTCATGATCAAATTGATCACCGCGGTGGGCGACGTGGTCAATCGCGACCCCGACGTCAGGGAGCGGTTGAAAGTGGTTTTCCTGCCCAACTTCAATGTGACCAATGGTCAGCGGATGTACCCCGCCGCGGATTTGTCGGAGCAGATTTCCACCGCGGGCAAAGAGGCCTCGGGTACCGGCAACATGAAGTTCTGCATGAACGGCGCCCTGACCATCGGCACCTTGGACGGTGCGAATATCGAGATCCGCGAGGAGGTCGGCGCTGAGAATTTCTTCCTCTTCGGCCTCAGCACTCCTGAGGTCTATGCACTCAAGGCCAAGGGGTATCGGCCAATGGACTATTACAACTCCAACCCAGGTTTGCGCGACGTGATCGACCTGATACGCAGCGGTTTTTTCTCGCGGGGGGACGTCGAACAGTTCCGCCCGTTGATCGACGGTTTGATGTACCACGATCCTTACATGCTGCTGGCGGATTTCCAATCCTATGTCGAGTGCCAGGCCAAGGTGTCAGAGACCTACGCCGACGCCGAGCGCTGGACGCGTATGTCCATTCTCAACACCGCCCGCAGCGGAAAATTCTCCTCGGATCGCACGATTCGCGAGTACTGCACCGACATTTGGGGCGTGAAGCCGGTGCCGATCGCCCTACTCACACATGCGGAAGCAGGAATCGCATAGTGCGCCGCAATGGCTCGGCCGCACCCCACAGGAGTTGATCGCCGACGGTGAAGGCGGAGAGATAGTCTGCGCCCATGGCGAGTTTGCGTAGGCGGCCAATCGGAATGTTCATGCTGCCGCTCACCGCCGCCGGCGAGAGTTCGCGTATCGAGGATTCACGATCATTGGGCACCACCCGTACCCACGGGTTGGAAGCCGCGATCACTCGCTCGATCTCGGCCAGTGGCACGTCCCGCTTGAGTTTGATGGTGAGCGCCTGCGAATGGCAGCGCATTGCACCGACGCGGACGCAGATGCCTTCCACCGGCACCGGCTGCGCTTCGGTTCCCAGAATCTTGTTGGCTTCGGCGCCCGCCTTCCATTCCTCACGGCTTTGTCCGTTGCCCAAATCCTTGTCGATCCAGGGAATCAGGCTGGCGGCCAGCGGTGCCTGAAAGTGGGTGGTGGGAAACTGCGCCCCGCGCAGCGCTGCGCTGACGGCCCGATCGATGTCGAGAATGCCCGCCGCGGGATTTTGCAGCAGCAACGGCGCCGCCGCCGAGTGCACCGCGCCCATCTGTTCCAATAGCTCGCGCATGTTCTGTGCGCCGGCCCCCGACGCCGATTGATAGGTCATCGCGGTGATCCATTCCACCAGACCGGCGCGCATCAAACCGCCGACCGCCATCAGCATCAGGGACACGGTGCAATTTCCGCCGATGAAATCCTTGATGCCGCGCTCGCGCGCCGCCTGCATCACGGGCAGGTTCACGGGATCCAACACGATGACGGCGTCCCTATGCATGCGCAGGCTCGACGCGGCATCCACCCAATAACCGGTCCAGCCCGCAGCGCGCAGGCGCGGGTGAATGTCCTGGGTGTAATCGCCGCCTTGAGCACTGATGAGCAGGGGTAGCTGCGCCAGCGCGTCGATGTCAAGGGCGTCGCGTACCGGGGTCGGCGCGCCGCCGAACGCGGGGCCCGCCGCACCGGCCTGAGAGGTGCTGAAAAAAGTCGGAGCAACGACTTCAAAGTCCCTCTCCGCACGCATTCTGTCGAGCAGAACCGAGCCCACCATGCCGCGCCAACCGATGATGCCTATGGGTTTCATGAATCGATCATAAACTCAGCGGCGGGAGGCCGCAGATTATAGTTCGAGCCCATGGCGAAGCCGTAGGCTCCGCACGTTGCGATCAGCAGCGCGTCACCCTCCCGGGTCTGGGGCAACCAGCGGTCCGACCCCAATAGATCGGCGCTTTCGCAAATCGGACCCACCACGTTCACCCGGCGGCTCAGGGGTTCCTCGAGGCGCGTGAGATTGCGGATGTCATGATGCGCGCCGTACAGAGCAGGACGGATCAGGGAATTCATGCCGGTGGCGATGCCCACATACTGGACGTCGCCCTTGTCCTTGAGCTGCGTCACGAGGGCCACCAGCACACCCGCCTTGGCCACCATGAATCGCCCGGGCTCCATCCAGAATTCTATGTGTGGGAACGCCGCCGCGAGCCGCGCGACGCCCTCATCGAGCGCGCTCAAGTCCATTTCGCTGTGCCCGATCTGTTCCGGCACGCCGATGCCGCCGCCCAAGTCGACCACGGTCACGTGCGGGAATCGCCGCGCCAGATCCGCCAGCAGTGTCCCCGTTTGGGTCCAGTTATCGACGTTGAACACGCCGCTGCCGGTGTGCGCATGCAATCCCGTGACGCGCGCGGCGCAACTCCTCGTCAAGGACATCAACTCCTCGGCTTCATTCAGAGGAATGCCGAACTTCGAATGCGCGCCGCCGGTGCGCACATGCTGATGATGGCCGCGTCCAAATCCGGGATCGATGCGCAGGAAAATATCTTTGCCGCGAAAGATCTCGGGCCACATCTTCAGCGGATGCAGGTTGTCCAAGGTCACTCGCACCCCCCTGGCAAAGCCGTATTCATATTCGGCGCGCGGTGCGAAATTCGGCGTGAACAACACTCGCTCGGGATTAAGATCGGGCACGCTGGCAAACGCATGGGCAAGTTCCCCTTGCGACACGCATTCCAAGGTCAAACCCGCCGCATAAAAGCGCCGCAGGATTTGCGGATGCCAGTTGGCCTTCATGGCGTACGCCCAGCGCTTGACCGACTTGACGCGTTGCACGGCGGCGATGGCTGCATCGAGCGTCGCGGTGTCGTAAACGAAGGCCGCGGATTCGCCGGTGGCGATCTCGATCAGGCGACGCCGTTTACCCGGTTCCTCCCACCAGTTGAGCGCTGGTGCCGCGCCTTTCTCTGCGCCGAACAATTGCAGCCAGGTAGGCCCCAATACCTTGTCCGAACCGATGCTCTGGATGAGCCGCTCATGCAATTGCTGCACCAAACGATCGCCTTGCGCCTCATCGATGACGAAGGTGAAGTTCAAGTCGTTCGCGGCTTGGGTGACCAGATAGATTTTGTGGTCTTGGAACAGTTCGAACGCCGTGCCCAATTCGTGCAAGATGCCGCGAATATTCTGACCCAGGAGACTCAGCGAGGCGCAAGGTCCCAAAATCTCGACTCGGCACAGCTCGCCCAATGCCGCCGTCAATCGCTCGACAGCCGCCGCGTCCAGAGTATTGGCTGTCGGGTCCAAGGAGACGGTGACATTGGTCTCTGAGGTGGATACCAGATCGACCGACAAGCCCTCTTTTTTGAAAATCTGAAACGCATCGGCCAAGAATCCCACCTGATGCCACATGCCGGGGCTGTCCATGGACACCAGGGTGATGCCTTTCTTGATGGCAATCGCCTTGACCTGAGCCGCGCTGTCGGCGACGTTGCCGGACACAATGGTGCCCTCAAGGCCCGGCGCCTGGGTGGCGTATACATGCAGCGGAATCTTGTGCTGCCGCATCGGCAACAGGCAACGAGGATGCAGCACCTTGGCGCCGTTACTGGCAATCTCCTGCGCCTCATCGTAGTGCAGCGCGCGCAGCAGTCTGGCGGTGGGAACGGCGCGCGGATTGGCGCTGAACAATCCGGGTACATCGGTCCAGATTTCGAGGCGCGCGGCGTTGAGTTTGGCCGCAAAATAGGCACCCGACGTATCCGAACCGCCGCGGCCGAGCAGCACGGTGTCGCCCGCGTCATTGGCCGCAATGAATCCTTGAGTAATCACCACCTGCCGCAGCGACTGCCATCGTGCCTGCAGCGCGGCGTCCGGAGAAAAATCGCAGGTTGCCGACAACAGGCTCGCCTTTTCGGTCGCGCCGTGACGCTGTTCAGCGAGCAATGCTCGCCGCGCATCCTGCCACGCCGTGGCGATTCCCTGTGCATTCAAAAATACCGCACCCAGGGTGGTTGCAAGCAGTTCACCCATGGACATCACCCGCGCGCGCAGCCGGTCTTGAGACACGCCGTTGCTCGCCGCGCAGTCCAGCAGTTCGCGCAACTCGCGTATGAAGCCTGCGAATTGCTCGTCGGGAGTGATGCCCAGACCCCGCGCAAGGTCGCGGTGCGTGGCCTCGATTTGCTCGAGGATGGCAGCCCGTTTGCCGGCAACCGCCACGCTCAGCAAGGACTCGAGGCGGTCGGTAATGCCGGACAGTGCCGAATGCACGATCACCGGGCGCAACCCGGATGCGAGGCGCGCTTTGATCACGCCGGCGATGTTGTGCCAATTGGCGACCGACGACACGCTGGTGCCGCCGAATTTGAGCACCACCCAAGCTTGAGTATTTACCGGCACGGAAGTGAACGCATTTGAATCGACCTAACGATGGGCCAGGAGAGGCTATCGATGGCGGTGCGATCGACTAATCGTCTTCAAAAATGTCGCGCAGTTCTTTTTCCAACTGGCGTTCGGCGAGTACGTCTTCCACCCGGCTCCAGGCGGCCTTGCCGCGTTTGCCGGCGGCGACCGCCTTGGGGCGCCGCTCGGTGCGCTCCAAAAGTGGATCGAAGTCGTGCGATTCTTCGGCTTCTCCGAGAAACTCGTCATCGATATCAAAATGTTCGTCTTCGCGTTCGCTCATTGTTCGAGAAAAGCCCTTGAAATCAACAGGATCGATTGGCCCGTTCCGTGAAGCTGCGCACTATAGCCGATTCTGCCCGCCATTCAACTAGCGCGATCACTTTCGTTAGGCGAGATTGGCAGCATCCGTCCGTGGCGCCACGTAACCTCGAATCTAAATTTAATTTCGTTATTAAAATCAATAAATTAAAGAATAAACCTCATACAATCCTTAGCAGCCCTTAAGTGCCCGTGAGGGCCGCGGCGGAGCGCGCCGGTAGCGCGCCTTGCTCGATGGCACGGTTGACCGCCGACAAGATGGCCAACAGCGATGCCGTGATGATATTGGGATGCATGCCTGCGCCGAATAAGGTGCGGCGGGAGCGCGTCGTGATTTCTATATAAGAGACTGCTTTGGCCGCACTGCCCTGACCGCGGGAATGTTCTTCGTAGGAAAGAACGTCGAACGGCAGCGCAATGGCTTTGACCATGGCATCGATCGGGCCTGAACCTTGCCCATGCCAGGTCTCGAGCCGGCTCTGGCTCTCGATTTGTAAGGTCAATCGCTCCGAGTCGGCGCCGTCGGTCGAGGCAGCCAACTGATGCGAGCGGTACACGTA